>NZ_DDFB01000068.1:0-3013 GCF_002336885.1 Novosphingobium sp. UBA1939
CCTTCACCGGCGAGACGACGACCGGTCGGCTGATCATGCAGTACGCCAGCGCCAACCTCATCCCGGTCACCCTGGAGCTCGGCGGCAAGAGCCCCAACATCTTCTTCGACAACGTCGCCGCCGAGAAGGACGCCTTCTACAACAAGGCCCTCGAAGGCTTCACGATGTTCGCGCTCAACCAGGGCGAGGTCTGCACCTGCCCCTCGCGCGCGCTCATCCAGGACTCGATTTACGACCAGTTCCTCGGCGACGCCCTCGAGCGGGTTGGCAAGATCAAGCAGGGCAACCCCCTGGACACCGACACGATGATCGGCGCCCAGGCGAGCAACGACCAGCTGGAAAAGATCCTGTCCTACATGGACATCGGCACCCAGGAGGGCGCCAAGATCCTCGCCGGCGGTCACCGCGCGGAGCTCGAAGGCGACCTCGCGGGCGGCTACTACGTGCAGCCGACGGTCTTCGAGGGCAACAACAAGATGCGCATCTTCCAGGAGGAGATTTTCGGCCCGGTTCTGTCGGTGACGACGTTCCGGGACGCCGACGAGGCGCTCGCCATCGCCAACGACACGCTCTATGGCCTCGGCGCCGGGGTGTGGAGCCGCGATGCCAACACCTGCTACCGTTTCGGCCGCGCGATCCAGGCCGGGCGGGTGTGGACCAACTGCTACCACGCCTATCCCGCCCACGCGGCGTTCGGCGGCTACAAGCAATCGGGCATCGGACGTGAAACCCACCGCATGATGCTCGATCACTACCAGCAGACCAAGAACATGCTGGTCAGCTACAGCCCGAAGAAACTCGGTTTCTTTTGATCCCGCGCAAGGCCCGGCCGGTGTGGCCGGGCCATCCGTTTTCTCCGGGAATCCAAGGAGAAGAACCATGGCCAGTACCATGAAGGCCGCCGTCGTGCGCGCATTCGGCCAGCCGCTGACGATCGATGAAGTGCCCGTGCCGCAGGTCGGCCCCGGCCAGATCCAGGTCGCGATCCAGGCATCGGGCGTATGCCACACCGACCTCCACGCCGCCGAGGGCGATTGGCCGGTCAAGCCCAACCCGCCATTCATTCCGGGGCACGAGGGCGTCGGCTATGTCAGCCAGGTCGGCGCGGGCGTGAAGCACGTGAAGGAAGGCGATCGCGTCGGCGTGCCATGGCTCTACAGCGCCTGCGGCCATTGCGTGCATTGCCTGGGTGGCTGGGAAACGCTGTGCGAGACGCAGCTCAACACCGGCTATTCGGTCAACGGCGGCTTCGCGGACTACGTCATCGCCGATCCGAACTACGTCGGCCACTTGCCCGCCAACATCAGCTTCACCGAGATCGCGCCCGTGCTCTGCGCCGGCGTCACGGTCTATAAGGGGCTGAAGATGACCGACACCAAGCCCGGTGACTACGTCGCGATCAGCGGCATCGGCGGGCTGGGTCACATGGCCGTGCAATATGCCGTCGCCATGGGATTGAACGTGGCCGCGATCGATATCGACGATGCCAAGCTGGACCTCGCGCGCCGGCTGGGCGCGACGATCACCGTCAACGCCCGCCACGACGATCCCGCCACGGTCATCAAGCGCGAGACCGGTGGCGGCGTGAACGGCGTGCTGGTCACGGCGGTCAGCCCCAAGGCGTTCGAGCAGGCGATCGGCGTCACCGCGCGCGGCGGCACAGTCGCGCTCAACGGATTGCCGCCGGGCGATTTCCCGCTCAACATCTTCGGGCTGGTGCTGAACGGCATCACCGTGCGCGGCTCGATCGTCGGCACCCGGCTCGACCTCCAGGAATCGATCGATTTCGCCGCGCAAGGCAAAGTCCGCGCCACGGTGGAAACCGCCAAGCTGGACGATATCAACGCCGTGTTCGACCGGATGCACAAGGGCCAGATCGAAGGCCGCGTGGTGCTTGACCTGACGGCGTAGAAGACCCGCGCCGGAGCCCGTTGCCGCGCAACGGGCTTTCCGCGTTGGCCGACACTATACCCAAACAAAAAATGCGCCCCCTGCCCAAGGCAGGGGGCGCAGTTCAGATGGCAAGCCATCCTCGGGTCGCGGCTTTTCTTTGCCATGCCGACGATGACATCGCCGTGACTTCGGACACACATTCCGATTTTTTCGCGTCCGCCAGGTGCCGTCGCCAAAGTCCGGCGTGGCCGGAGCGGTTGCTATCTGAACTTTGCCCGTGGGGGCGGTCCTTCCGGACACGACGCGGTTGCGGACGAGGGCTGATCGCATAAGCTCAAGGTCATGCCTTATGATGATTCTCAGTCTCGTAGGATTGGCTGCGCGACACTTGCGGCGTGCGCATTTGGATTCATCGCTCTCTTGATCTTTATTGTTCCATCCGGCGAACCAGGCGTTCATGTCGCTTGGGAGAAGAACTTTGCTCATCCGATCGAGAGCGATTGCGTGGAGGAAGCTCTTCGAGCTATCGCAAAAGATGTCCATCGGAGCACTTACTTTAGCACCTTGGGTTCTACGCGCGGATTTGATCGCAGTGCTAATTACATACAATTCAATTACTCAGATCCGACATTGCTTGGGCAGTACAGCCTCGGCTTTGCCAAGTTACCGGATGGCATGACACGATACTGGCACCAATGGGGAAAAATTGGCACTGATATATCCGAGCAAGAGAAAGTTCGGGTCGTTCCCCTTCTAAATCGAGTCAACGAACAGGTGGCGCAGCATTGCGGCCTTTCATTCGCTGGCTCAAACCCACAACAAGGTAACGGATGGGTCCGCTAACCCCCCTCCTTGCCGTGCGGCCCCCTGTCGGCGGCGTCCCACAGTGGTCAGCCCCGAAGCGGAATGTGTCCACGCGCCCTGGGTGGGCACCGTCCCGTTGCCATTGCACACCCGGCGTGGTGGCGTGACCTTCCGCCGCGTTCGTCAGCAACACGCAAATAGCCGGTCACAATCCGGTCGTTCGGATCTGGCCCTTTTTCGCGCTGCCCCGCCCTTCCTTAACGGATTGAATTCATTGGCAGTCCTGTAAAATGGAGGGTTCGAAAAACTCTGGCGC
>NZ_DDFB01000137.1:0-117399 GCF_002336885.1 Novosphingobium sp. UBA1939
TGCCGGTGGGCAACGGCCGGCTGGGGGCGATGGTGTTCGGCGGTGGCGGGCACGAGCGGATCGCGCTCAACGAGGCGACGTTCTGGAGCGGTGGCCCCTACGATCCGGTCAATCCGGGGGCAAAGGGCGCGCTGGCGGAAGTACGCCGGCTGATCTTCGCCGGGCAATTCGCGGAAGCGCAAGCGCTGGCCAACGCGCGGCTGATGGCCACGCCGCTGGGCCAGATGTCCTACCAGCCGATCGGCGATCTGCTACTGGACCTGCCCGGCCTTGGCCCGCTGGTCGATTACCGGCGCGAGCTGGACCTTGACGCGGCGCTCGCCACCACGCGGTTCGCCACACAATACCTCCGCTACCGCCGCGCGGTCGTGGCCTCGCCGGTGGACCAGGTGATCGCGATCGAACTGACCTGCGACCGGCCGGGGCGGATCGATCTCGACGTGGCGCTGACCACGCCGCAGCGGGGCACCGTTACCGCGACCGGCGACACGATCCGGCTTGCCGGGCAAGGCCCGGCGGAGAACGGCGTGGCCGGCGCGCTGCGCTTCGCCACGGCCGTCCGCGTGATGGCGCAGGGCGGCGCGACCGAGGCGCGGGGCGAGCGGCTGGCGGTTCGCGGTGCCGATACGGTGACCATCCTCGTCGCGATGGCCACCAGCTACCGCCGTTTCGACGATGTCGGCGGCGATCCCGCTAGCACCACGGCCGCGCAGATCGAGCGCGCTGCGCCCAAGGGCTTTGCCCGCATCGCCGAGGAGACGGCGGCCGAGCACCGGCGGCTGTTCCGCCGCGTCCGCCTGGACCTGGGCCGCACCCCGGCGGCGGACCGCCCCACCGACGAACGCATCCGCGCCGGTGCAACCACGGACGACCCGGCGCTGGCGGCGCTCTATTTCGATTACGGGCGCTACCTGCTGATCAGCTCGTCGCGCCCCGGCGGCCCGCCGGCCAACCTGCAGGGGCTGTGGAACGATGCGCCGCAGCCGCCATGGGGCTCGAAGTACACGATCAACATCAACACCGAGATGAACTANNGGCTCGCGCTTCCCGGCCAATCTGCAGGGGCTGTGGAACGAGAAGACCAATCCGTCGTGGGGGTCCAAATGGACCCTCAACATCAACACCGAGATGAACTACTGGCCGGCGGAAGTGACCGCGCTGCCGGAATGCGTCGCGCCGCTCGTGCAACTGGTCCGCGAACTGGCGATCACGGGCGAACGCACGGCGCGGGAGATGTACGGCGCGCGCGGCTGGGTGGCGCATCACAATACCGATGGCTGGCGGGCCACGGCCCCGATCGACGGCGCGCAATACGGCCTGTGGCCGATGGGCGGGGCGTGGTTGTGCCTCCATCTGTGGGACCGCTACGACTACGGGCGCGACATCGGCTATCTGCGCACGGTCTATCCGCTGATGCGCGGGGCGGCGCTGTTCTTCCTCGATACGCTGCAGACCGATCCGGCCAGCGGATATCTCGTGACAAACCCGTCGCTGTCGCCCGAGAACGAGCATCCCCGGGGCGCTTCGCTGTGCGCGGGGCCGGCGATGGACCAGCAGATCCTGCGCGACCTGTTCGACCGGACGGCACAGGCCGCCGCCATCCTGCATACCGACGCCGGTTTCGCGGCGCAGCTCCGCGCCACCCGCGCGCGGCTGGCGCCCGACCGCATCGGCGCGCAGGGGCAGCTGCAGGAATGGCAGGCCGATTGGGACGCCGCCGCCCCCGATCCGCATCACCGGCACGTCTCCCATCTCTATGGCCTGTTTCCCAGCGGCCAGATCGATCCCGATACGACCCCGGCGCTGGCGCGCGCGGCGCGGCGGTCGCTGGAGCTGCGCGGCGATGAATCGACCGGCTGGGCGACAGCGTGGCGGGCCAACCTGTGGGCCAGGCTCCGCGATGGCGACCATGCCCATCGCATCCTCGTTTTCCTGCTGGGGGCCGAGCGCACGTATCCCAACCTGTTCGATGCGCATCCGCCCTTTCAGATCGACGGCAATTTCGGGGGCACCCGCGCCGTGGCCGAGATGCTGATGCAGAGCCGCGACGGGAAACTGCTGCTGTTGCCCGCGCTGCCGCGCGCCTGGCCGTCCGGATCGGTGCGCGGCCTGCGCGCGCGCGGGGCGATTGGCGTCGATATCGCGTGGCGGGGCGGACGGCTGGAACGGGCGGTGCTGACCGCCGATGTCCCCGGTTCGCTGGTCGTCCGGTGTGGCGATGCGCGCCGCAGCGTGCGGCCGGCGCCGGGGAAGAGCGTGATACTGAACGGCCCGGGCCTGCAACTGGCACCGGGCGCGTCGTGAAGGAAAGGAACTGAACGTGGGCAAATCCTTGTTATTCAATCGGAAAGGTCTTCTCGCCGGGCTTGTCCTCATGGGCGCCAGTTTCGCGGCGTCCCCGGCGTTTTCCCAGGCGGTGACCGAGAGTCCGCCGGTCGTCGCCGGCGCGCCGCGGCTGACGGTGCAGACCATCACGGTCCACGGCGCGGCGCTCGAAGGCAATCTGGAAGGCGAGGCGGCGGACCGGACGGTGCTCGTCGTGCTGCCGCCAAGCTACGCCACCCAGCCCAAGCGGCGCTATCCGGTGCTCTATGCGCTGCACGGCTATTCGATCGGCGCCGAACAATGGGTCCAGGAGATCCACGTGCCGCAGACGATCGCCAACGCCTATGCCAAGGGCCTGCCGGACATGATCGTGGTGATCCCCGATACCAAGACCGCCTACAACGGGTCGATGTATTCGGGCTCGATGACCACGGGCGATTTCGAGACGTTCGTTTCGCGCGATCTGGTCCGCTATGTCGATGCGCATTACCGCACCATACCCGATCGCCTGAGCCGTGGGCTCGCCGGGCATTCGATGGGCGGCTATGGCACGGCGCGGATCGGGATGAAGCATGCCGACACGTTCGGCGCGCTCTACATGATGTCGCCGTGCTGCCTTTCGGCCCGCGCCGCCGATCCGCTCACCCCGGAAGCGGCGGCCGCGCTGGCCAGCGTGACGTCGCCGGCGGATTCGGCGAAGCTTCCGTTCCCGCTGCGCGCCCAGTTCGCGGTGGCGGCGGCCTGGTCTCCCAATCCGAAGAAGCCGCCGCTCTACCTGGACCTGCCCGTCGAGAACGGCGTGACAAGGCCCGACGTCATCGCCCGGTGGGCGGCCAACGCGCCGCTCTCCTTTGCCGATCAATACATCGGCAACCTCCGCCAGTATCGCGCGATCGCGATCGACGTGGGCGATCAGGACAGCTTGAAGGTGGATGCGCAGAAGCTCCACGACCTGCTCGATGGCTACGGGGTGGCGAACAGCTTCACCATCTATCCCGGCACCCATGTCAGCCGTGTCGCCTTCCGCTTCCAGGACGAGGTGCTGCCCTTCTTCGGCCGAGAATTGAAGCGGTGAAGCGCCGGTTGCACCGGATCGCGCCCGCCATCGCCGCGTTGGCGCTGGCCCATGTCCCGGCTTCCGCCTCGGCGGACCCACTGGACCCCACCGGGCGGTGGACCGCCAACGAACGTGGCGATGCCGCCCTGCCGCCGATGGGGTGGAATTCGTGGAACGCCTTCACCTCGGACATTTCGGAGGAGAAGATCATGGGTTCGGCGGAGGCGATCCTCCGTTCGGGGCTTGCCGCCAAAGGCTATCGCTACATCAATCTCGATGATGGCTGGTGGCTCAAGCGGCGCCAGCCGGACGGCCGGATGATGCCCCGCACGGCCCAGTTTCCCTCGACCATCGTGCCGGGGGGCGATCCCAGCTTGCGCCCCTTCACCGATCGCCTGCACGCGATGGGATTCAAGGCCGGCATCTACAGCGATATCGGGCGCAATTCGTGCGGGCAGGTCTATACCTCGACGATGCCGAACCAGCCCGAGGGCAGCGTGGCGGAGCGCGAAGTCGGCCTCTATGGCCATATCGATCAGGACATCCGGCTCTATTTCCAGGACTGGGGCTTCGATTTCATCAAGGTGGACGGCTGCGGCATTCGCGGGCTGCCGGCGGATCATCCCGAAGTCCGCTCCGGGCGTTATCGCGCGCTGCCGCCGCTGGTGGATTCCGATACCGTGGCGCGGACCGACGTGGCTGCGGTGCGGCGCCTCTATGGCGAAGTGGCCGATGCGATCCAGCGCTACCGGCCCGACGGCCACTATATCTTCTCGATCTGCCTGTGGGGCTCCGCCGACGTGCGCGCCTGGGGCAAGGATGTCGGCGGCATTTCGCGCACCAGCGAGGACATTGCGCCGAGCTGGGCCAGGATGTTGCACAATCTCGATACCGTCGCGCGCCGGCCGCTCTATGCGCACCCCGGCTCGTGGAACGATCCCGACATGCTGTTCGTCGGCACCGGCGATTTCGACGAGCATCACCTGACCGAGGCGCGATCGCACTTCGCGCTGTGGGCGATGGTCAACGCGCCGCTGTCCATTGGCTATGACTTGCGCCACGCATCGCCGGCGTTGCTGGAACTGCTGGGCAACGAACGCATCATCGCGATCGATCAGGACCCGGCCGGCAACCAGGCGACGCTCGCGTTCGATAGCGACGAGGTGCAGATCTTCGTCAAGACGCTGGCGAGCGGCGACAAGGCGGTGGCGGTGTTCAACCGGGGCAGCGGTCCGGTGGACATGAAGCTGACCGCCGCACACCTGGCCTTCGCCGATGCGGCGGAGATCGGGCTGACCGATCTGTGGTCGGGCGTGCAATCCCGCTTCACCGGCGAGAAGGAACTGCACCTTGCGTCGCGCGAAACGCTGATCTTCACCGCGCGGGGAACACGCCTGCTGGCGGACGGTGTCTACCTGTCCGAGCAGCCCGGCAGCGTCAATCCGGCGGTGGACGGGGTGCGGACGCCGCAACCCGACCCGCTGGTCCACCGCGCGCCGCTGCAATGGCAGGGCACGCGCGGCAAGGGCGATTTCCCGCGCTATGGCGGCTGGGGCGGCGCGCGGGTGGACCGCACGCCGTTCGACCAGCCGCAGCGCATCGCCGGGCAATGGCTTGGCAACGGCATCGGCGTGCTTGCCAATTCGCGGCTGGAAGTGCGCAGCGGGGGCTACCGCCAGTTCCGCGCGCGGGTGGGGATCGACGATTCCGCCGCGCCCGATGCGGCGCCCGTCACGTTCCTGGTGTACGGCGATGGCCGGCTGCTGGCCCGATCGCGGCCGCTGCGGCGGGGCGAGCCGGCGCAACCGCTGTCGGCGGACATCGCGGGGGTCAGGATCGTCGAGCTGGTGACCCGCCAGGCGAGCGCCAGTGCCGCGGACATTCCGGTCAACTGGGGGGAAGCCGCCCTGCTTCGCCCGGATGGATCGCGGCCGGACTGAGTTCGGACCCGTGCGAGGGACAACCATGAACCACGCTTCCTGCTGCGGCCATTCGCGCCGCGACTTCCTCTGTTCCGCCGCGACCGCGGCACTGGCCGCCGGCCTTGCGCCGGCCGCCGTGGAAGGGGCGACGCCCGCACCGGCCGGAGGCGTGCCCGCGCCGGCGCTGCGGCCTTTCGATCTGGCCGACGTCGATCTGGGCGAAGGCCCGTTCCTGCACGCCCAGCGCAGGACCGAAGCCTATCTGCTGCGGCTGCAGCCCGACCGGCTGTTGCACAACTTCCGGGTCAACGCGGGGCTCGCGCCAAGGGCACCCGTCTATGGCGGCTGGGAATCTGCGGGCATCTGGGAGGATATCAACTGCCACGGCCATACGCTTGGCCACTATCTGTCGGCCTGCGCGCTGGCGTGGCGATCGACCCGTGATCGCCGCTTCCGGCAGCGGGTGGACTACATCGCCGACGAACTGGCCGCATGCCAGCGGGCGTCGGGCACCGGCCTGGTCTGCGCGTTTCCCAAGGGGCCAGCGCTGGTTGCGGCGCATCTGCGCGGGGAGCCGATCACGGGCGTGCCCTGGTACACGCTGCACAAGATCTTCGCGGGGCTGCGCGATGGCGCGCTGCTGGCGGAAAGCGCCCGATCGCGCGAGGTTCTGCTGTGCCTTGCCGATTGGGCGGTGATCGCCACCGCCCCGCTGACCGACGCGCAATTCGAGGCGATGCTCGATACCGAGCACGGCGGCATGAACGAGGTTTTCGCCGATCTCCATGCCATGACCGGCAAGCCCGCATACCGCGATCTTGCCCGCCGCTTTTCGCACAAGGCGATCCTGGAGCCGCTCTCGCAGGAGCGCGATCATCTCGACGGGCTTCATGCCAACACGCAGATCCCCAAGATCGTCGGCTTCGCACGCGTCTACGAAGCCACGGGTGACGCCGCCTACCGCAACGCCGCCGCGTTCTTCTGGAAGACGGTGGCGCAGACCCGCTCGTTCGCGACCGGCGGCCACGGCGACAACGAACACTTCTTCCCGATGGCCGATTTCGCCAGCCACGTGTTCTCGGCGAAGGGCGGCGAGACGTGCTGCCAGCACAACATGCTCCGCCTGACTCGCGCGCTGTTCCTGCGCGATCCACAGGCCGATTATGCCGATTACTACGAGCGCGTGCTGTACAACGGCATTCTTGCGTCGCAGGACCCGGACAGCGGCATGGTCACCTATTTCCAGGGGGCACGGCCGGGCTACATGAAGCTGTACCATACGCCCGAGGATTCGTTCTGGTGCTGCACCGGCACGGGCATGGAGAACCACGTCAAGTATCGCGATTCGATCTATTTCCGGGGTGACGACAGTATCGTCGTGAACCTGTTCATCCCCTCGACCGTGCGCTGGGCCGAACGCGATGCGGTGCTGACCCAGACCACCGCTTTCCCCGAACGCCCGTCGACCTTGCTGCAATGGACGTTGAAGCGCCCGACCGAAGCGACGCTGAAGCTACGCCACCCGCGCTGGAGCAAGGAGGCGACCGTGCTCGTGAACGGGCGCGAGGTCGCGCGGTCGCTGCGCCCGGGCCGCTTCGTTGACGTGCGCCGCGTCTGGGAAAACGGCGATCAGGTGGAGCTGGTGCTGGCCATGCACCTCGCGATCGACCGCGCGCCCGCCGCGCCGGACATCGTGGCCTTTACCTACGGGCCGCTCGTGCTGGCCGGTGCGCTCGGCCATGAAGGTCTGGCGGAGGGGGCCGATGTGATCGTCAACGAACGCCTCTATGGCGCCTATAACGATGGCCCGTTCACGCCGCCGCAACTGGCTGGCGATCCGGAGGATATCCTGGGCCGGATTCGCCCCGGCCCGGAGGCGCTGCACTTCACCGTGCCGTCATCGACGGGCGCGCCGGTCCGCCTCGTGCCCTATTTCAGGATCGCCCATGAGCGCTATGCGACGTACTGGCCGACGACAGCCTCATGACCTGACCCTGGCACGGACCGGTCACTCGGCCGGTACGGCGATTCCGTCCCGCGCCACACGGCGCGAGCCGTAGACCAGTTCGAACAACGGGCCGGCCATCATCGTCGTGACGATCGCCATGAACACCAGCATCGCGAACAGCGTCGGCCCGATCAGGCCCTTCTGCAGGCCGATGTTGATGATGATCAGTTCCATCAGCCCGCGCGAGTTCATCAGCGCGCCGATACCGAGCGCGGTGGGATTGTCCTCTCCGCACAGCCGCGCGGCGAGGTAGCAGGCCCCGAACTTCGCAAGGATCGACGCGGCCAGGATGCCCAGCGCCATCAGGAACAGCGGCCACGAACCGATCATGTCCATGCGCGTGTTCAGCCCCGAATAGGTGAAGAACATCGGCAGCAGCATGACCACCGTGAGTGGCTCGACCCTGCGCTTCAGCTCTTCGGCGAAAAGCCCGCGCGGCATGAACACGCCCAGGATGAACCCGCCGAAGATGGCGTGGATGCCGATCGCGTCCATCAGGAAGGCTGACAGGCACAGCAGCATCAGCGCGGTGGCCAGCACGGCCATGCTCATTTCTCCGCGCTGTTCGACCGCGTGGCCCAGCGGGGCCAGCAGGCGCCGGCCGAACGCGAACAGCAGGCCCGCGTAGAGAAGCGCTCCCCCGATGGCGACGACCGCGATTCCCGCGCCACCGCCGAACGTGGCAAGCACCACCGCCAGCACACACCATGACGCGGCATCGTCGAACGCGCCGGCGGTGAGCGAGAGCGTGCCCAGCGGGCTTTCGGACAGGCCGCGCTCGTTGATGATCCGCGCCAGCATCGGGAAGGCCGTCAGCGCGATGCAGGCGCCCGTGAACAGCGTGGCGCTGGTCCGGCCGATGTTCGCCGCAAACAGGCCCGGCACGTCGAGCAGGAACGGCGTGATGACCACCGCGATCGCGAACGGCGCCGCGATGCCCGAGACCGATACCGCGGCCGCGCTGCGCGCCTTCGCGCGGAAGTGCGTGGGGCTGAACGTCAGCCCCACCAGGAACATGTAGAGCGCCACGCCAAGCTGCGACCCTGCATACAGCACATTGCGCGTTTCCGCAGGGAAGATGGCCGCCTGCAGGCCGGGCGCGAGCAACCCCAGCAGCGAAGGACCGAGAAGCACGCCCGCGATCATCTCGCCCACCACCTGCGGTTGGCCGAGGAACTTCCGCCCGATCCGGCCCACGACCTGACAGGCCAGGATGATCAGTGCGAGCTGGAGGAAGAAGTGCACGCTGAAGTCGCCGGGCACATAGCTGGCCGCCGCGCCCGGTGCTGGCGGACCGTGTGGCGCCAGGATTCCGCCCAGTATCGGCAGGACTTCGTCCAGAATGTGGGCCATGGCTTCCTTGCACTCTCCCGGGGCGCAGCGCCTTCGCGCTTGTCGTCGATCGATGCAGGGGAGATGCGCTACGCGTCCTCCGGCATCAATGCATTGACAGCCATGGTAGCGTTATCGTGCATGTCTGGCAATCGCCGCTATGCGGGAGGGGAAGAGTCGGTTGCCGCCTAGCTCCGCTGCAGCGTTTCCCGCTGCGTAAGCCAGATTACGGCTGCCGTTGTGAACGACGCTGCACCCAGCAGCATCGCGGTTGCCAGGCTGAAGGACTGCGCGATCTGCGCGGTGATGATCGGCGCGAAGAAGCTGATCACCCGGCCCCAGTTGAAGATCGAGGCGGCCGTCGATTGCAGATGGGGCGGATAGAGTTCCGCCATCCACGGCCCCCAGATCACGCTGGAGCACAGTGCGGCGCCATAGATGAGCCCGGCCACTTTCAGCACCGTCGGGTCCGCCGGCCCCAGCAGATAGACCGCGATCGCGCCCGAAGCGATGAGGAAGCCGATGGCGTTGAAGCGGCGCCCGAAGCGATCGGCGGCCCAGCCCCAGAAGAAGCCGCCCACGATATTGCCGCTGAACTGCCAGGCGACCAGCGCGCCGGCGGTCTGGGCGCTGAACCCGCGTTCGCCGGTCAGGTAGGTCGTGAGCCAGCCGCTGAACGCCGCGTAGCCGAAGAAATTGAGACCGGCCATGGTCGCCAGCATCAGCGTCTGCCGGCGCAGACCCGGCGCGAACAGTTCGCTGACCGGCAGGCGTGATACCCCGCCGCGCGCCCCGCGATCCATGCGCGATCCTGTGGGGATGGCGGCAAGGACAAGCAGCGCCAGGGCGAGGGGAGGAATGCCCCCGATCAGCAGCAGGTGCTTCCAGTTGCCCGGCGCGACCAGCCCCATCGCCACGCCGAGCACGACGATCGACAGGCTGAAGGCGGCGTTGAGCGTGCCGGCGAGGCGCCCGCGCAAGGTCGGCTGGAACAGGTTGATGTAGATGCCGACAACTACCGGAAACGAGCCGCCGGCAAAGAAGCCGAGCAGGAAGCGCTGGAGCAGAAGCTGCGGGTAGCTCGCAACGATCATGCCGGCGAGCAGCAGCACGCCGTAGCCGAACACCAGCCCCGACAGGACGCGGCGCCGCCCGATGCGATCCGCGATCTGCCCCAGCACGATGGCCCCGGTCAGCGCGCCCGCGCCCTGCGCCGAATAGGCCGAGCCCGCCTCGATCAGCGAAAGCCCCAGCGATTCCCGGATATAGGGCCGCAGCACGTCCACCGTGTTCCAGGCCCAGCCATAGAGGAACTCGCAGGCAAGCAGCAGCACGAAGACCAGCACCTGACGCCCAAGGCCGGGTTCGGCCGAGGCTGGATCGGAGTGCGGCAGCGGAACGGAAGCGGCGGGAATGGACATGGGATCGGTCCGCTGAACGGGAGGGCGGGAGGGCTTGCCGCGCGGTGGGGGCCGCACGGCAAGCACGGATGCGCTCAGGCGGCGCGCTGCAGTTCGGCGAGCTTGATCTGCACCAGCATCGAGAGTTCGTCATAGACAACCCATTCGTCGACGATCTTGCCGTCGCGAATGTGGAAGTGGGTGACGCCCATCACGGAAAGGTGGTGGCCGGTCGGCGCGCCGAGCGAGCCGTAGCCCATGTGGTGACCGTCCATGGTCCAGCGCAGGGCATACTTGGTGCCGCCCTCTTCGCTGTCGACCGAGCAGATATGCTGCGGCACGAAGGCGCAATCCGGGATCAGGGCGACCAGGCGCATCGTCTGCTGCAGCACCGCCGCAACGCCGCCCAGTTCGCGCATCAAGGGGCCATGCCACTGGCAATTGGGCGCGTAGATGTCGCGGATCAGGCCGAACATGCGCTTGTTGTAGATGTGGTGCAGCCAGCGGAGCAGCTGTTCCTCGCCTTCGTTGTGGGCGATCGAAAGGTCGGCTTCGCTTTCGGGCGGATACTGGCCCAGCAGGCGCCGGTTCTCGGCAAGGTCCAGCACCGTCTCGCCGTTTTCGAACTTCTTCCGCGCCAGTCCTTCGGCGAACACCTGCGGGTCAACGCCGACCTGGATCAGCGGCCCCATGTTGTCGCGGACGATCCATTCCTTGTAGATCTTGTTTTCCAGGATCATGCACTCGGCGACCGTGCGGGTGCAGAACGTCCGGCCGGTGGGCTTGCCCCACGAACCGAACTCGGAGTGGCGGCCAAGCCCGTGGGTCATGTGGCTGGTGTAGAAGCCGTCCACGTCGTTGCCGCGCCAGATCACCTGCTGCGCCATGCCACGGCGGTCGGGAAACTCGACAAGCCGCTGGATCGTGTCGCGGATGTGCGTTTCGCGGTCATACATCGTGCCCAGCGTGGTGTAGGCAACGCAGTTGTGGGTGTAGTGGCTGTAGATCAGCCCCACGTCGCGCTCGTCCCAGATGCGATGGGTGCAGCGGATGATGTAGTCGACGATGTCGGTATAGGATTCGTCGAACCCGCGCATCGACTGCACCCGCGGCCGGTTTTCGGGTACCAGCTGCGTGAAATCGCGGCGTTCCACCTGGAGGACGCTGCCGCCGGAGGGCGCGGCCGCTTTCGCGGATTCGACCGGCTTTACGGGCTTGGGATTGCTTTCGGTCACGATACCTCCGAGGCGTTGGAATAGGTTGAGATGTCTGCGCACTGACGTTCTGCGCGCGATTGGTGAAGATCGACCTGCCCGAGCCAGGTGGAAAACGCGGCGGAACAGGCGGCGGGTTGCTCAAGAAGCAGGAAGTGCCCCGCATTGGCAACCTCGGTCCACGTCGCGTGGGGCAGGGCGTTGGCCAATTCGGCCTGCAGATCTTCGGGCGCGACGACGTCCTGCGCGCCCGACAGCACGAGTGTCGGCATGTCCAAGCGGGCAAGGCGCGGGCGGTTGTCGGGGCGTGAAAGCGCGATTTCGGTCTGCCGTTCGGCCGTACCCGGCGGGCACGCGTTCGCCATGGCGATGATCAGGGCACGAAGGCACTTTTCCTCGCTGCGCGACGGGTGGACATACCGTGACCAGAGCTGTTCGCCGACGAGCGTTGCGGGATCGACACCGGCCACCGCGGCGCGACGGGCGGCATGATCGGCCTCCGGCACAGGCCGCGCGTTGCCGGCGATCAGGGCCATGGCCGCGATCCGGTGCGGCGCACGGGCGGCGAGTTCCAGCGCAACGATGGCCCCGAGAGAAAAACCCACGGCGATGAACCGCTCCGGAGCCGTCGCCAGCAGCCTTTCGGCCGCGTCTTGCACCGACGTATCTTGCGTCAGATCGGCATGAAGCGTGCGTTCGGCGGATAGCGCGCCCGAGATCGCGGCGAAAACGCGCGCATCGCACAATGTTCCGGGCAGGAACAGGACGGGTACGGTGCTCTCGGCCGGCAGCATCGAAGGCGGTCTCTTTTCTCGTTTCAGTGCAGGCCTAATCCGAAAAGCGAAAACTCGGCCTTGCGCTTTCCCCGGTCTTGACCTACCAGATTTGCATTCGAATGCAACATCAAGTTTGGAGCTTATCGTGACCGAGTGGACCCGAGAGGCCATGGCGCAGCGCCTGGTGCGTTATGCCGATCTCGTGCCTTGCCGCACCGCCTTCATCGATACCCGCACGCCGGGGTCGACAGAGAAGGAGAACTTCACAATCATCGGTCCGGGCGTGTCCGAAAGCACCGACCAGTTCGTGCACATAACCGAGAAGCACGGTTTCAACATCGGGGCGGCGCGCCAGCCCTTCGGCTGCGTCAATTCGCAGCACAGCCATGATACCGCCGAGGTCTTCATGGTCCATTCCGGGCACTGGCGGCTGTTGTTCGGGCCGAACCGCGAGGATGGCACGCTGGACATCGGACCGGGCGACGTCGTGTCGGTGCCGATCCACATGTTCCGCGGCTTCGAAAAGATCGACGATGGCCTGGGCATGCTGTTCACCGTGCTGGGCGAAGACGATCCGGGCAAGGTCACCTGGGCGCCGGCGGTGTTCGAGGCGGCCGAAGGATTCGGACTGAAGCTCGTCAAGGGCGGGCAACTGATCGATACCAGCGAGGGTGAGCACACCCTGCGCCAGATGGAGCTTGAGGCCCCTCTCGACGAGAACCAACTGCGCGAACTCGCCACCCCGCCGATCGAGAAGCTGATGCAGTGTATCGTCCGCTGGGGCGATGCCGTGGCGAATCCGGATTCGCCTCTCGCGCGCGAAGGCGTCGAGGAGGCCGGTCTGATCGCGGTGGGCGCCAGCGGAGACGGTTTCGCGGCTGGCCCGATTGCGGGCTGGTGGCCGCACGGGTTCCAGCTGCGCCTGCTGACGTTGCAGACCGGGGCCTATGTTCCGATGCACGCCCGCGCCGAAGCGGAAGTGCTGATCGTGCAGGAAGGGACGCTGGAGGTAAGCTGGGGCAGCGAAGCGCTTCTGCTGGGGGCGGGCGATACGCTCACCATCCCGACCGGCCTCGCCCATGCGTTCCGGAACACCGCTTCGGTGCCGGCCAAGGCGTTTGTGGTACGCGGAACCGACAGTCCGGCGGCGCCGATCTTCGGCTGAGCCCCTCGACGGCATGTGAAAAGGCCCGCGAACCTGGTGGTTCGCGGGCCTCTTTGCGTGTCCCGAAGGGCTGTCGGTCCGATGATATCCCGGCCGTCACCGCGAGGCGTCTCGCGGTGACGGCCTGCGGACGAAATCAGGCGTTGGCCTTCTGGCGTTCGAGGCGGATCGCGGCCGCCTTCTGGTGGCCTTCCAGCCCTTCGCTGCCGCTCTGCCGCATCGCCGGCGGGGCGACCGCGCGCACCGCACTATCGTCAAGCCACTGGTGGGTGGCGATCTTCACGTAGCTGCCGACCCACAGGCCGCCGGTATAGCGGCCGGCGCCCATGGTGGGCAGCGTGTGGTTGGTGCCCACGTTCTTGTCGGAATAGACCACGCTGGCGTTTTCACCGATGAACAGCGACCCGTAGTTGCGCAGCTTGTGGGAGAAGGCGTGCGGATCGCGGGTGTGGACCTGCAGGTGTTCGGCGGCCACGTAATCGGAGTAGGCGATCATCGCAGCCTCGTCCGCGCAGATCACCACTTCGCCGTAATCGCGCCAGCTTTCGCTGGCGACGGCGGCGGTAGCGAGCGTCTTGAGCTGGCGCTCCACGGCGGCCACGGTTTCTTCGGCCAACTTGCTGTCGGTGGTGATCAGGCCCACGCGCGTGCGGATGTCATGCTCCGCCTGGCCGAGCAGATCGGTGGCGATCAGTTCGGGATCGCCGGTCTCGTCGGCCACCACGAAGATTTCGGAAGGTCCGGCCAGCTGGTCGATGCCCACCGGCCCGAACACCTGGCGCTTGGCCTCGTTCACGAACGCGTTGCCGGGGCCCATGATCTTGTTGACCTGCGGCACGCTTTCGGTTCCGAACGCCATGGCCGCGATGGCCTGTGCGCCGCCGATGCGGAAAATGCGGTCGGCGCCGGAGAGGTGGCACCCGGCGATCATGGCGCGGTGCGCGTTGGGGGGAAGACAGGCCACCACTTCGCTGCAGCCGGCCACCTTGCCGGGGACGATCGTCATGATCGGGGCCGACAACAGCGGGAAACGACCACCCGGAACATAAGCCCCGACGCGCTCGATGGGAATCACCCGATGCCCGAGGTGCAGGCCCGGCATAGGCTCGACTTCCAGCGGCAGGATGGTCCCCAACTGGGCTTCGGCGAAGCGGCGGACGTTCTCGATCGCGAACTCGGTGTCCGCGCGGGTCTGCGGATCGAGTTCCGCCACCGCGGCGGCGCGATCGGCGGCGCTGACTTCGAACTGGTCGAGATCGGCCTTGTCGAACTCGCGGGAATACTGGCGCACGGCGGCGTCGCCGCGGGTGCGCACATCGCGCAGCACGCCGGCGACCAGATCCGAAACCGAACTGCTGTCGGCAATCTGGTCTCGCGCCGGGGCCTTGGCATAGCGCGTGCGATTCTCGAAGCCGCGCGGGGCTGGGACACTCATGGATACGCTCCTGTGGTGGAATCTGCGCGCCCGTATATTGCATTCGAATGCAATTGTCATGCCCCTTGTGCGCGACAGTGTCGCCGCCCTAATCCGACGCCGAACTTGCCTGTTGCGACCGACGGCCTAGAAGTGCCGCAAGTGCAAGCGCGACGGGATCTCATGGCGAAAACCAAGTCTGACACGGATGCTCAATCGTTTCTGGCGAAGGCCGGGCGGCGGCCGACCTCTTATGATGTCGCGCGCCTTGCCGGGGTTTCGCAGTCGGCGGTTTCGCGGTGTTTCGCGCCCAACGCCTCGATCGGGCAGGCGAAGCGCGAAAAAATCCTGAAGGTCGCGGCGGAGATCGGCTACAAGCCGAACGCGCTCGCGCAGGCGCTGATTTCCAAGCGTACCCACCTTGTGGCGGTGTTGATCTCGAGCAACACCAACCTTACCTATCCGGAAGTGCTGGCGGGCTTGTGCGCCAGCCTGACCGATCGCGACATGCGCGTTCTTCTGTTCAGCCTGCGCAGCGAAAGCGATGTCGACCAGATCATCCACCAGATCTGGCGCCATTCGGTGGACGGCGTGATCGCGGCGGTGCGTCTGTCGGACGACCAGCTGGCGGAATTTGCCCGTCACCGCATTCCGGTGGTGCTTTACAACCGCATGGCCAGCGGTGGCGGAGCCGGTTCGATCCGGTGCGATTCCGCCCAGGGCGAACGCGATCTGGTGACGCGCCTTCTGGACAGCGGGCATCGCCGTTTCGGAGTCATTGCCGGCCCCGAAGACAGCTATGTCGGCGAAGAACGGCGCCAGGCCACTCTGGCTACCCTGGCGGCGGCCGGCATGACCGATGTTCCGGTGGTGCGCGGAGACTACAGCTACGCTTCCGGACGAGCGGGGCTGATCTCCCTCCTGCAGGAAAGACCCCAGCTGGACGCGATCGTCTGTGGCAGCGACATGATGGCCATCGGCGCCATGGACGGCGCGCGCCAGGATTGCGCCCGGCGCATACCGCAGGACCTTTCGATCGTGGGTTTCGACGGGTCCGGCCCCGCCATGTGGGAAAGCTACCGCCTGACGACGATCCGCCAGCCGGTCAACCGGATGACCGAAGCATCGGTCGCGATGCTGATGGAGCGACTCGACGATCCATCCGTTCCGGCGGAACAGCGTCTGTTTTCGGGCGAGTTGATCATCGGAGAATCGGCGCGCTTTGCCTGATGGCAACCGGATCGATGCATTCGGTATCAGATATGTTGTTAAAATGTCGCACGAGGGCGGCATTTCTGCGCGTCTTAACGAGGTTGTGCTGCCGCAATATGTGCGGCTGATGGAAGTTAAAATACAGAGATATAAGGATTATTTTGAACAGGTCGATGCGCAATCACAAAATGTGACTTCGAATGCAAAAAGATATCGACGGGTTGGCGCGGGCTCGATAAGTTCCTGTCAAATTCCAATGAGGGAAAGGGGAGTAATCGATGCATCGCAAATTCTGCCTCGGGGCGTCCGCCATCGCGATGGCGCTGACCGCTTCACCGGTTCTGGCGCAGGGCGCGCCGCAGTCTGACGCCGGCGCCGGTGCATCGGCCGATGTGGGTGGGGACATCATCGTGACCGCGCAGCGCCGCAGCGAACGCCTGCGCGACGTGCCGATCGCCGTCACCGCCCTGTCTGGCGAGGCGCTTGAGCGGCTGCACGCCAACAACATCTCGCGCGTCGAATTCGCCACGCCCGGCTTTACCTGGGGTTCGCAGGGTTCGGACTCGTTCCCGGCCATTCGCGGCGTCCGCACCAGCCTCGTTTCCGCCCAGACCGACCCCGTGATCGGCTTCTATGTCGACGGCATCTATCAGAGCCGCACGCAGCAGCAGAGCATTCCGCTGTTCGACGTGGCCCGCGTGGAAGTGCTGCGCGGTCCGCAGGGCACGCTGTACGGCCGTAACACCTTCGGTGGCAACGTCAGCGTCGTCACGTCCGATCCGACGAAGGATCTTGGCGCGGGCATCAATATCGACAAGGGCAATTTCAACTCGGCCCGGATCGACGGATACGTCAACATCCCCGTGTCCGACACGCTGCAGCTGCGCGTGTCCGGCGTGTTCCAGCGCCACGATGGCTATGTCCGTTCGACCACGTCGGACGTCGTGCTGAACGACCTCAACGAGAACGCGCAGCGCGTGGTGCTGAAGTGGAAGCCCGACAGCCGCCTGGAAGTGACGCTGCGGGCTGGCACCTGGCGCCGTGACGATGCGGGCGCGGGTTCCTATGGCTACAAGGTCGCGGGCACGCTGATCAACCCGGCCACGGGCTATCAGTCGATCAACGGCAGCCCCCTGGCGGTAAACCCCTCGGTGCCCAACGGTTCGCCCAACGTTGCCGGGCGCGATGTGGGCCTGCCGGTCACCGGCGGCGCGTGGACCAACGATTGGGACTATCAGCCTTTCGAACACATCAAGGAAGACTACGTTTCGGGCCAGATCGCCTATGATCTCGGGTTCGCGACGGTCAAGTCGATCACCGGCTACACCCACTTCCGCGCGCATCGCAGCGCCGACAACGACCAGTCGAGCAAGGTGTTCGAAGCCTATGGCTACGGCTCGGGCATCCAGGAACCCAACACCCGGTCCAACGCGTTTTCGCAGGAAATTCAACTCGCCTCGAACTCGCGCTCTCCGCTCGAATGGTTGATCGGCGGCTATTACCTGCATGACTCGATCTTCGAGACCTACCAGCAGAAGATCACCGCGCCGGGCGCGACGACCAATGGCTTCAAGGCGGATTCGGACATCACCACCAACGCCTATGCCGCGTTCGGTCAGGCCAGCTACGCCATCGTGCCGGACAAGCTGAAGCTGATCGGCGGTCTGCGCTACAGCCACGAAAAGAAGGCCTTCATCTTCTCCGACTACGCGGACGCGGCGCCGGGCACCTACAACTTCGTCACGCCCTATGTGACGACGAAGGGTTCGCCGGGCTTCAACAGCTGGACCTGGCGCGCGGGCATCCAGTTCACGCCTTCGCGTTCGACGATGATCTATGCCACCGCGTCCACCGGCTTCGCGTCCGGCGGCGTGAACGACACCGGCGGCAACCCGCTGATCCCGGCTTCCTATGCGCCGCAGAAGGTTTCGGCCTATGAAGGCGGCGTCAAGTCGCTGATCCTTGGCGGCAAGGGCCAGATCGAGGCGTCGGTGTTCTACAACCGCTTCTCGAACCTGCAGATCAACGTCTATACGCCGCTGGTGTCCTACTTCGGTTCGGCCGGCAAGGCACGCAGCTATGGCGGTGAAGTCGCGCTGCGCCTCAATCCGGTGGCTGGCCTGCACATCGACACGACCGCGGCGTTCATGAACGCCAAGTACACGAGCTATATCAGCGGCAACAACTTCTTTGGCCTGTCGAATGGCACGGACCCGGTCTCGCTGAACCTTGCCGGCAAGTCCATTCCGCAGTCGCCGAAGTTCAAGTCGACCGTTGCGGTGTCCTACGATCTCGATCTCGGCGATGCCGGCACGCTGTCGCCGATGGGCACCTGGCTGCATTCGAGCAGCTACTACGTCACCGACCGCAACACCCCGCTGGATTTCCAGAAGTCCTACGACAAGTTCGATGCCTCGCTGCGCTGGAGCGACAAGAACGACCGTACCTTCGTGGAAATCTATGGCGACAACCTCACCAACCGCGCGGTCCTGCTGAGCGGCGTGATCGGTCGCCGCCAGCGCATGCAAGTCTCCTATGGCGCGCCGCGTACCTACGGCGTCCGCGTCGGCACGAAGTTCTGATCTTCACGCGGGGCGGGACAGGTTCCCGCCCCGTCATTGTCTGTTCTCCCTCTGGCCGGGCCCTGATCGGGTCCGGTCATTTTTTGTGCGCGCGGCAAGCGCCGTTCGCCGGCCACGGGGCGAACCGAAGCCGTCAAAATTCGGAAATGCGAGAGAGGCGGAATCGCCGGGTTTAGACGGCCGTTGCCTCGATCAGCCGGGCAAGGGCGAACAGCGCGCCCTCGTTGGCCACCGGGGCCAGGAACTCGATGCCCACGGGCATGCCGTTCGCGGCGAACCCGGCGCAGACCGTCAGCGCCGGCCAGCCGCTGCGCGCCGCCAGCTCGGGAGCCCAGCCGCCCTTGGGGTTTTCCAGATCGTCCGGAATGGCCTGCGAGGTCGGATAGACGAGGGCATCGATAGCTAGCGCCGCGCAGGCCGCGCCGAGATGCCCTGCCAGGGCCTGGTGCCGTGCCAGGATGCTGGCGGTTTCGCGGTCCTTCGCCGCGATCCGCGCGGCGAGCGCCTTGGCATGATCGGGCAAAAACGCCT
Organism: Novosphingobium sp. UBA1939; assembly: GCF_002336885.1. Lineage (NCBI taxonomy): Bacteria > Pseudomonadati > Pseudomonadota > Alphaproteobacteria > Sphingomonadales > Sphingomonadaceae > Novosphingobium > Novosphingobium sp. UBA1939. The sequence continues at coordinate 18,939 of NZ_DDFB01000137.1, forward strand.
CTCCGGCAACGATCGCATCGAGCGAGGCAGGGGCGGAGCCGGGCAGGAAGTTCGATGCGAGATAGGCATCGAAGGCCGTCGCGAACTCGGCATCCACGATATGCTCGCCATGCCCGGGGTTGAGGTTGGCCGGCAGCGCGGGCAGGTCAACCAGCGTGACGCCCGCTTCGGCCAGCCGGTCGAGCGCGGTGGCGCATACAGCATCCACGGCGGCGTTGGCGCCGAACACCTCGCGCACCACCCCGATCCGGCGTGGCAGCGCGGACACGGACACACCGTGGCCCATCGCCGCGAGCAGCAATTCGGCGTCCGCCACCGTTCGGGCGATCGGGCCGACCGTGTCGGTGGACGGGGCGAGGGGGGCGATGCCCTGCATCGGCAGCGCGCCGTGGGCGGGCCGGAATCCGACCAGCCCGTTGTAGGCTGCGGGGATTCGGATCGAACCGCCGGTATCCGTGCCGATCCCGCCCAGCGCATAGCCCTGAGCCACGGCAACGGCGGCGCCGCCGCTCGATCCCCCGGCGCTGGCGTGCGGAGCCCGGGGATGGAGGACGTCGCCGCCCAGCGAACTGCGCGAGCGGATTTCGAACGAGAATTCGGACAGGTTGGTCTTGCCGACGATTACCGCACCCGCATCGCGCAGGCGTTCGACGATTATGGCCGATCGCCGGGGCATCGCGCCGGCAAGCGCGCGGCAGCCCGATGTGGTGGGCACACCGGCAAGATCGATGTTGTCCTTGAGCACCAGCGGAATGCCATGGAGCGGCCCCGCTGCGGTGCCCTGCGACCGGGCGCGGTCGGCGGCCTCCGCGTCCCGCGCCGCGTGCGGATTGAACGCCAGCATCGCGTGGAAGCGATCGCCGTCCCTATCCAGCTTCTCGAGCACCTGATCCAGCAAGGCACGGGCGGTGGTTTCCCCACGCGCCAGCATCGTCGCCGCGGCCGCTATGCTGGCCGGCGGTCCGGTCACGCGCGCGTGCGGTCCAGAAGGGCAGCGGCGCCCTTGAGCAGGAAGGCGTGGTCCGATTCCAGCAGGAACAGCGTCGCGCCGTGCTGCCGCCACAGCGGGACGTCTTCGGCCCGCGCCACGAACATGCCCACGGGGCGGCCATGGCGGCGCCCGGCGGCGCAGATCTTTTCGACGGCGGCGATCACCTGCGGGTTGTCCTGGCTGGACGCGCCATAGGCGACGGTCAGATCCGCACGTCCCACGAACAGCGCGTCGATGCCCGGCACGGCGGCGATCTCGTCGATGGCGTCCACCGCTTCGGGATCTTCGATCTGGGCAATCACGGCGGTATTGGCCGCACTTGTGGCCAAGTGATCTGCCATGGTCCGCGTGGTATAGCCCGCCGCGCGCGATGATCCGGCATAGCCCCGGCCACCCGCGCCATAGTGCGCGTACCGCACGAGCGCTTCCGCCTCCGCCCGGGAACGGACGTGCGGCGCGACCACGCCGGTGGCTCCGCAGTCCAGCGCGCCAAGGATCTGTTCGGGCGACGTGACCGGCACCCGGACCAGAACCGGCTTGTCCGCCGCGCGGGCCAGCGCGACGCACAGGTCGATATCGCGCCGGTCGAACGGCGCGTGCTCGGCATCGAGGCACAGGCAGTCCAGCGCCGTCAGCGCCAGGACTTCCACCACGATGGGCGATGGGGTCTTGATGAACGTGCCGACCAGCAAATCGCCGGCGTTCAAGCGTGCCTTGAATGTCATTCCGCCGTCCATCCGCCATCGACGACCAGGCTGGTGCCCGTCACCATTGCGCTGGCATCGCCGGCGAGGAACAGCGCCGCGCCCATCAGGTCTTCCACGGTGCCGAGCCGGCCCAGCTTGATCTTCTGGAGCACGCTGGCCCGGAATGCCTCGTCTTCGAAGAACGGTTTGGTCATCGGCGTCTCGATGAAGGTTGGCGCGATAGTGTTGCTGCGGATGCCGTGCGGCGCAAGGTCGAGCGCGAAGGCCTTGTTCATGCCTTCCAGCGCCCACTTGCTGGCACAGTACAGGCTCCGGTTCGGCCCGCCGACATGGCCCATCTGGCTGCCGATATGGATCAGGCTGCCCTTCACGCCATCACGCAGCATGGCCTTTACGCAATGCTGCGCCACGAAGAACGCCGCTTTCACGTTGAGGTCCAGCACCGCGTCGTAATCGGCCTCGTCCACCTGCCACATCGGCATGGGGCGGTTGGTTCCGGCGTTGTTGACAAGGACGTGGAACGCGGGCCGGCCTTCGAAGAAGGCGGCAACCGCGCCCATGTCCGCCACGTCGAGGACGGCCGCTTCGGCCACGCCGCCCGCCTGCCCGATGGCGGCGGCTGCTTGCTCGATTTCGCCTTGCGTCCGCGCGGCGAGCGTGACCGCCGCGCCCGCCTCGGCAAGGGCCGCCGCCATCGCCAGCCCGATGCCCCTGCCGGCACCGGTCACCAGGGCCCGGCGCCCGTCGAGGCGGAAAGACGGCGTGGCGGGCAGCATCAGGCGCGCGTCAGTTCGCTCGGGGTTGCCTGCCCGGCATAGGGCACGTCACGCCCGCCATAGCGCCGCACGCGCAGGTTGGCCTGTTCGCCGTGCCCGGCAAAGCCTTCCAGCGCGCAGAGCCGGCTGCAATATTCGCCCACCAGCGCGCTCGCCTCGTCGGTGAGCACCTTCTGGTATGTGCAGGTCTTGAGGAACTTGCCCACCCACAACCCGCCGGTATAGCGCGCCGCCTTCTTCGTCGGCAGCGTATGGTTCGTGCCGATCACCTTGTCGCCGAAGCTGACGTTGGTGCGCGCGCCCAGGAACAGGGCGCCGTAGTTGGTCATGTTCTGCAGGAAATAATCCGGATCGGCGGTCATCACCTGCACGTGCTCGCTGGCGATCTCGTCGGCGATCCTGACCATTTCCTCGTAGCTTTCGGCCACGATGACCTCGCCATAGGTTTCCCACGCCTTGCGGGCATGATCGGCGGTGGGCAGGATCTGCAAAAGGCGCTCGATCTCGGCCATCGTTTCGCGCGCGAACTTCTCGCTGTTGGTCAGCAGCACGCCGGGGCTGTCGGGGCCGTGTTCCACCTGCCCGAGAATGTCGGTGGCGGCCATTTCCGGGTCGCAGCCGATCTCGTCGGCGATGATCAAGGTTTCGGTCGGCCCGGCGAACAGGTCGATGCCCACGCGGCCGAACAGCTGGCGCTTTGCTTCGGCCACGAAGGCATTGCCGGGGCCGACCAGAATGTCGATCGGGTCGATCGTCTGCGTGCCGATGGCCATGGCGCCGATCGCCTGGATGCCGCCCAGCGCATAGATCGCGTCCGCCCCGGCCAGGGCTTGCGCGGCCACGATGGCGCGGGCGGGCTTGCCCTGGAACGGCGGGGCGCAGGTGACGACGCGCTTCACGCCGGCCACCTTGGCGGTGATCACCGACATGTGCGCCGACGCCAGCAGCGGATACTTGCCTCCCGGGACATAACAACCGGCGGCGTTGATCGGCACGTTCTTGTGGCCCAGCACCACGCCGGGCATCGTTTCGACTTCCACGTCCTTCATGGAATCGCGCTGGATCTGCGCGAAGTTGCGCACTTGCGCCTGTGCGAATTCGATGTCCTTGCGCTCCTGCGCGGTCAGGCTGTCGACCGCGGCATCGATTTCGGCCTGCGAGAGGCGATAGTCTTCGCGGTCCCATCCGTCGAAACGGATGCTCATCTCGCGCACCGCCGCATCGCCCCGCGCCTCGATGTCGGCCAGCGCCGCTTCCACCGTATCGCGCACCTTCCGGTCGCCCTCGGCCTTCGCTTCCGCCGTCGCCCCACGCTTGAGATAGATTGCCACTCAACTCTCCGTCTTCGGATTTGCATTCGAATGCAAACGGTGTGGCAAGCTTGGTGCGGCAAGTCAAGGGCAAGGCGGATGCGAAGCCTCGGGGCGCGGTATGCATCGCCTGGACGATGCCGGCGCCGGCGGCTAGCGGCCGGGTCCTTGCCCGACCAATTCGGCTTCCCGTGTGCAGGCGGTCGGGTCCGGCACCGGGGCATGCGCGCGCAGCCTTGCCAGTTCGCGCGCGGCAGCGGCAAGATCGCGGTGATAGGCAGGCGAGGCCTGCAGCATCGCGAACATCGCGCTGCCGGCAAGCCAGCCCGCTTGCACCGCGCTGTGCGAATGGACACCGCAGATCACGCGGCTTTCGCCGTAGGCGCGGGCGCGCGCGAGCAGCGGTGTGGCGCGATCGGGCAGCAACTGAACCAGCACCAGCGCTTCCAGCCAGCCGTTCGCGGCATGGCCCGAAGGATAATCGCCGTTGCGCGCCAGATGATCGGTGCGCGGCTCGCAAATGGGCGCGTCCGTGCCCAGATAGGGCCGCGCCTTGCGATAGTGCTCCTTCACCGGCCCCACCATCTCGCCCGTGCCGATCCGGTCGAGCAGCGCGGCCAGCGCTGGCGCGCGGCGGGCATCTATCCGCATCCCCATGGCGCAGGCATAGCGATCGAGCGGCGCATTGGTCACGTCGTCGGTCGCCATCCGCCAGCGCGGGCTTCCCTCGAGCGCGCGGGTGGCCCGATACAGGGCAACATCGGCGTTGTCCTGCGGGCTGCCCGGCGCGGGGGGAAGGGGCAGCACGGCCACCCCGTCCGGCACGCGCGCCGGCGCCACGTAAGGCGCCTGCGCTGCGCCCGAGGTTGCCGCGAGCGCGAGCGCCACGCCCGCCGCCAGCCAACCGCGCCGCACGCGGTCAGGCCTCGATGCGCATCGGGCCGATGCCGGGATCGGTCCGCCCGGCGCGGCCGTTTTCCACCTTGCCGGCAAAGCGGCGCAGGAAGGCCGGTTCGCTGTCGGTGCGGATGGTGAGGTCGTACCAGTTGTCGCTCGGGCCAAGCCGCCACAGGTCGCTCACCCGCTTGCCCGGCGCCACGGACACCGAGCGGATCGGCGCGGTCTGCGCGCGGTAGGCGGGATCGAGCGCGATCGCGAACGTCACTGGCGCGGCTCCACGATTGACCAGCACGAGTTCCACTGCATCCATTTCCGGCCGGTCGATACACAGCGCCTCAACGTGCGCGCCAAGTGGCCCGGCGAAGCGCCGCCACAGCCCGTTAGGGCCGCGTAGGGTGAGGTCATAGGCGTCGGCGGTTGCGTCGGCAGCGGGGAGGGGGGCATCGTGCCACTGTTCGCTGGCGAAGCGGTCGCCCGCGCCGATGGTGTAGTGCCATGGCTCCTGCCGGTCGGTGTTGTCGTGGACGGTGAAAGCCGCGCCCTTGGTCCCTGTGTTCGCCAGCGACAGGCGGAAGCGGCGCGCGGGCGTGACTTCGCCCGTCACCGCGAGGCGATAGGGCAGGGGGCGATGCGGGCGCTGGCCGGGCATTTGCGCGGCGGGCTCTTGCCGCGCCGGAATGGCGTTGGCGGTGCCCGCCGCCGAGCGGGCCACGCGGTCGCGGAAATCGGCGGTATCGGGCAGCGCGCGCGCCGGGCGTGAGGGATCGGCGCGCGTGAAATCGAACGCGGACGTCAGATCGCCGCATACCGCGCGGCGCCACGCGCTGATGTTGGGTTCGCGCACGCCGAAGCGCCCCTCCAGAAAGCGCAGGACCGAGGTGTGGTCGAACAGTTCTGAGCAGACGAAACCGCCCCGGCTCCACGGCGAGACCAGCATCGTCGGCGTGCGGATGCCCAGCCCGATGGGGTGGCGCGCGCCATGTTCGGCGGCCCAGGCGCTTTCGGCCGACCAGTCCTTCATCTCGCCGTCGAGTGGCACGGTGCTGTGCCCGCGATAATCGCCCACCGGCGGCACCGGCGGCGGCATGTGGTCGAAGAAGCCCCCGGCCTCGTCGTAGTTGAGGATGAACACAGTCTTGGCGAAGACTTCCGGGTGATCGATCAGCGCCTCGATCAGCTTTGCGGTGACGTGTTCGCCCTTGGACGGTTCGGCCTTGGGGTGTTCGGACAGGTCCGCCGCCGTGACGATCCACGAGACCGCCGGAAGCTGGCCCGCCGCCACGTCGGCACGGAACGCGGCGACGAGCTGTTCGCCGTCCGAACGGGTGCGGTCCGGCCCCTGCCGATGTTCGCTGACCCAGGCCCGCCCCCGGCGGTATAGGTCGGAATCGGGCGGGCAGGGCCGGAACGGCGGGAATACCGAGAGCAGGTTGTCGCCGAAATTGTCGTATTCCTGATAGACCTTCCACGCGATGCCGGCCTGCTGCAGCCGTTCGGCATAAGTCGTCCAGCGATAGGCATCGGCGCGCAACGGCTGGTCGGTCGCCATGTCGGCGCTGGGCGTCTCGTCCTCGCCGTAGTTGCTCATTTCCGGATCACCGCCGACCGTGCCGCCACCGTTGCAGCCGGTGAACAGGTGCAGCCGGTTGGGATAGGTCTGCGTCATGGTGGAGCAGTGATAGGCGTCGCAGACGGTGAAGGCGTCTGCCAGCGCATAGTAGAACGGCAGGTCGCCGGCGGTGTAGTGCAGCATCCGGTTGTGCAGTTCGCCGGTGTGGCCCCAGCGGTCGTAGCGGCCCCGGTGGAAGATGTGCATGTTCTCGCGGTGCGACTGGTCCGCGCCGTCGACGGTGAACGAGCGGGTCGTGTGCGAATCGCCGTGATAGGGCAGGACATGCCCGTCGGGATGCTGGTCCGAAGGCTGTGCCCACACGGCGCGTCCACCCGGCAGGCGCAGCGGGCGGGGATCGCCCAGCCCGCGCACGCCGTTCAACATGCCGAGATAGTGATCGAACGAACGGTTTTCCTGCATGTGGATGACCACGTGCTCGACATCCATGATCGAGCCCGTGTGGCCCGCCGGCGCGATCGCCAGCGCCCGATCGATCAGGCCCGACCACAGTCCGCCTGCCGAAAGCGCGCCCGCCACGCTGCCCGCCTGCGCCGTCGCCTTGAGGAAATCGCGCCGGTTGCCGCCGCTTCTGCTCATGCCCGTGCCTTTCTCCGTTGCCGTCAGCCGGTCTGTAAATGTCGCCAGCCAGTCATATTTTTGGTATAGTCCAAAACTGCTACAGATTGACGACGCCCGGAGCGGTGCCGGGCTGCATAAAGCGATGTGCAGGCCTTGCATTGCCGCGGCAGGAATGACGGGAAACCGAATGACGACGACCAGAATTGACAGGATTTTCCGGATTATCAATGAATTCGGTGACCATCACTACGGCGAGGCGATCTCCCAGCTCGAGCACGTGCTGCAATGCGGGCACCTGGCGCGGACGCAGGACTGCTCGCCTGCCATGGTGGCGGCATCGCTGTTGCACGATATCGGGCAATTCATTGACGATGCGGGAAATGCTGCGGAGCACAAAGGCATTGATGCGCGTCACGAGGTGACGGGGGCTGCGTTTCTTTCTCCGTTCTTCGCGCCTGACGTGACCGAGCCGGTCCGCCTGCATGTCGATGCCAAGCGTTATCTCTGCGCGGTCGAGCCGGGTTATGCGGAAGGCCTCAGCGGCGCTTCGCTGCTCAGCCTGCAACTGCAGGGCGGCGCGATGAACCCCGATGAAGTGGCCTCTTTCCGAAGCAACCGCTGGTTCGAGGACGCGATCCAGCTTCGCCGCTTCGACGATCTGGGCAAGCGCAAGGACTGGCAGGTTCCCGATCTGGAAACATATCGCCCGCTGCTTGCGGGTCTGCTGCTACCCGAAGGTTGAAAGTGGTGCGACGATGGGCTCCTGCGCGGGGGCCGTTCCATATTTTGATGCAGGCGCGAAAGCTGTAACGCCGATGTAATGGCAAACTGGTTTATACCAGTTGACTGAAAAATCGATTCGCAGACGCCCCACCGGCCGGAAGCTCTCCGCTTCCGGCAACGGGTGCGCCTTGCCTTTTCGGATCGTCCCGCCGGTGCGGGGCGCAGTCGGGGTTCTTGCGTTCCTGGGGAGAAACGACATGGCAGGTTACAAGCGCGCGCGGCAGGGCCGCGCGCTGTTCCGGGCGTCTGTGGCGATCGCGTCGATCGTTGCCGGCACCGCCGCGCACGCCGACGAAGCGGCCGATGCGCCCGATTCCATAACGGTCACCGGCCAGCGCCTGAGCACGGTGGCCGCGATCGAGGAGAAGAAGAAGGCCGACAACGTCATCGACATCATCTCGGCGGACAACCTGGGCAAGCTGCCCGACGCCAACGTGGCCGATGCGCTGGCCCGCATTCCCGGCCTGTCGGTGATCGTGAACCAGGACACGGGCGAGGGCGAATACGTGGCCATTCGCGGTCTTTCGGGCACGTACAACGCGGTCTACATCAACGGCGTGCGCGTGGCGCAGACCGATCCGGGCAGCCGCGACGTTTCGCTCACCGTGCTGCCCCCGAACGGCCTTGCCTCGATCCGTGTGACCAAGACGCTGACCCCCGACCAGGATGGTGACGGCATCGGCGGCTCGATAGATTTCCGCACGCCCACCGCGTTCGATTTCCAGAACGACCTGACGCTGCGCGCCTATGGCGCGGCCGGCTTCAACCAGCAGGCGAAGGACGCGGGCGAAGCGGCGGGCACCTATCAGGGCCAGCTCGATTTCGGCAAGCGCTTCGCTGATGGCCGCTTCGGCGTGTTCATCTCCGCCAACTACGGGATGAACCACGGCAACGGGCAGGAAACCGAAAACGACGGCGAATGGGAACCCTATCGCTGGCGCAAGGACAGCCATGAAGCGATCGACCAGAGCAACATGCATCTGCCGGGGATCGATCTCGATTACCGCCGCCTGCAGCAGAAGCGCTATGGCGGGAACGTCTCGTTCGACTATCACGGCGATCACACGCAGCTTTACCTGCGCGGCCAGTATTCGCACCAGGAACAGCGCGGCACCAACGACGTGACCGACTACCGCAGCCGCAAGACCGCGCGGCTGACGCAGGTGAACCTTAATGACACCACGCTGGTCCAGCCCGACAAGGCGGTGATCGGCACCGGCGCCAAGGGCCGCATCTACAGCTATACCACCAGCCAGATCGTCGATGCCGACGGTGATGGCGTGATTACCGACGCTGACCGCAATTCCAGCCAGTATTGGTCGCTCAACGGCCGTTCCGGCGTGTGGAACCCGCAGGCGTTCCAGTTCGCGCGCAACTTCTCGACGATCGACCAGAACCAGACGCTCTACACGATCGACCTGGGCGGCCACACCGACGCCGGTCGGCTCCAACTGGATTACGACGCCAGCTATTCGGGCGGTTCGCGCGCCACGCCGGAAAGCTATTCGATCAGCTACAACTGCGACAAGTGCACCTATCCGCTCAACGCGCAGGGGCTGGACTGGGTCTCGGCCGATCCGCGCTTTCCGCACGTCGACCTGACCGGCCCCGCCGCCAATGTCGAACATGACTCGTCGCTGCTGCCGTTCGACGGGCTCAACGTATCGCGCGATCGCCAGAAGGACAGCCGCATCGCCTTCCGGTTCGATGCGCGCTATAATTTCGAAGGCAGCGTGCTCGATTACGTGAAGGTCGGGGCCAAGTTCCTCCAGTCGAAGCGCCAGTACGATTACTATCCCGGCTACGGCGGCGATCTTTCGGGCACGCCGCTCGATGGCCTCAACCTCAAGCAGTCGGGGCTCGTCCAGAAGGAAGTGATGAGCGTGCTGGGCGGCCAGTACTATTACGGCGACGTGTTCAACCGCGACAAGGTGGTCGCCGCGATCAATGCCGCGATGAAGGCCAACGGCTTCACCGACAGCGGATTGCCCGATCTGACGCAGCGCAAGCGCGGCACCGAGCGCGTCTATGCCGCCTATGCCCTTGCTCATTTCCACTTTGACGCGCTGCAGGTGATCGCCGGCACGCGCTTCGAACGCCGCGAGACGCACAACGTCGGCTGGTCCGACGACAGTGCCGGCAGCGGCTTCATCGCGACCGACCGGGGCTACAACGTGCTGCTGCCCAGCGTGACCGCGATCTGGCGCCCCGACGACAAGAATGTCGTCCGCGCCGCGATCTGGACCGGCTATTCCCCGCCCGAATACGGGTTCATCGCCGCCAGCCAGTCGGTTTCGCGCAATTCCAAGGGCGAAGTGGTCGGCATCTCGCGCGGCAACCCGGATCTAAAGGCGGCGCGTGCGCTCAACCTCGATCTCTCGCTGGAAACCTATCCCGATGCCACCAGCATCGTTTCGGCGGGCGTGTACTACAAGCGCATCTCGAACTTCATCTTCACCGGCGGGAACGAGGTCAACGCCAACACTTCGGTCGGCACCGTCGTGATCGACCAGCCGCAGAACGGGCAGAGGGCGACGATCTACGGCGTCGAGCTGAATATCACCAAGGGGCTGCAGGGCATCACGCCGCCGTTCGACGGCTTCGGCATCGAGGGCAACATCACCGTGCAGAAGTCCAGCGCGGAAACGGGCCTTGCCTATCGCGCCGGCAAGCCGATCCGCTTCGTCAACACGCCGCACCTGATCTATAACGCGGCGCTGACCTACCAGAAGTATGGCGTCGAGGCGAAGCTCTCGTACAACTATCGCGGCAAGTACATCGAATCGCTGCGCGACAACGCGGTCGACAAGTGGGTCCAGCCCAACCGCAGCCTCGATTTCCATTCGCGCTACAACTTCAACAAGCACTTCGCGCTGGATTTCGATGTGGGCAACATCCTGGGCGGGTGGAAATACTACACCACCAAGGGCGACAACCCGAGCTACCAGAAGGACTACATGGAGCCGGGCCGCACGTTCCTGTTCCGCGCCAGCTACGTGTACTGACCCCCCTTCCAGATCTGGCGCGGGGGCATCCCTCCGCGCCATCCACGCCGCCCGGCTCCCTCACTGGCCGGGCGGCGTTTTGTTGGGTGTGATCGCCCGCGGTGATCTGCACCGCGAGCCGGGCCTCCGGGCGTCGATGATGTAAGCGCTTGCGCTCGTTCCGTTGGCGCGGTAGCCCGATGAAAAGAGGCCATCGCCGGTTCCGTTTCGCATGGCCTGCGGGAGAAGATCGTGATCCACACCGTTCTCGCCACGGGCGACCTTGCGATGGATCGCGATGACTATGACGCCTGTTTTGCGGGCACAGCCGATCTCCTGCAAAGCGCCGACATCGTGTTTGGCCAGCTTGAAACCAGCTTCGCCGAACGGGGCGTAAGGCTTCCGCAGGCGCGCCACGCCGTACTGGCCCGTCCCGAAGGCGCCGCAGCGCTTGGCCGGGCCGGGTTCGACGTGATTTCCATGGCCGGCAATCATGTGATGGACTGGGGCGTCGACGCCTTCTTCGAAACGCGCGGGCATCTGCAGGCGGCCGGCATCAGTGTGGTCGGTGCGGGGGCCAATATCGTCGAGGCGCGCCGCCCGGTGCTACGGCAGCTTCCTGACGGAACGCGCGTCGCCTTCCTCGCCTATTCCAGTATTCTGCCGCACAGCTATTGGGCGGACGAGCGCCGGCCGGGCTGTGCGCCGATGCGCGCCTTCACGGTTTATGAGCAGATCGAGCACGATCAGCCAGGCACGCCGCCGCGCATCCACACCTATCCCCATCGTGCCGATCTTGCCGCGATGGAGGCGGATATCCGCGCGGCGAAGCGCGAAGCGGATGTCGTGCTTGTTTCGCATCATTGGGGCATTCATTTCGTGCGCGCGGTGATCGCGGACTATCAGCGCGACGTTGCCCGTGCGGCGATCGCCGCGGGGGCTGATGCCATTTTCGGTGGCCATGCCCATATCCTGAAGGGCTGCGAGGTGATCGACGGCAGACCGGTATTCTATTCGCTGTGCAACTTCGCGACCGACCTGCGGATGGACCCGGCGCATGCGGCATCGAAGAGCTTCAATGAAATCCGCGTTCTGGCGGAGGAATGGGAGCCCGATTTCGACAGCCTTTACAATTTCCCCAAAGCCGCGCGCCTGTCGATGATCGCGCGGTTGGGTATCGCCAATGGCCGGGTGCGGCAGGCCGGCTTCCTGCCCCTGGTGATTGGCCGCGACGCGGTACCGCGCGTGCCTGCGCCGGGGACCGCGGATTTCGCGGCGGTGATCGATTACATGGCTGCGGTGACGGACGAGGCGGGGCTCAACGCGCGCTATCGCGTGGAAAGCGACATGGTCATCGTGGAAGCGGCGCAATGAGCGCGCGCCACCGTCGGTTGTCGCTGGCCGCTTTTCCGATGGAAGCCACGGTCTTCCTCTATCTGCTGGCCTATCTGCCGAACGTCATCGTCACGCGTCTGGTCACCTCGGTAACGCATCCCGGCCTGGGACGGCCGTTGACCGGGCTGGAAACGCTGCCGGCCTCGCTGATCATCAGCATGGTCCTGACGTGGGCGTTCATCTGGATTTCGGGATGGCACCGCGATGCCCACGCCGTGCGGGTGGCCGGCATGCGCTTGCCCGTGCCGACGCGTTATACGCTGCTTTCGGGGCTGGGGACCGCGCTCGTGCTGTTCACGGTGCCGCTGTCGTTCACGATCCGGGATGTGAGCATCCCGTTCATCCAGCTCATCATGCGCGGCGATGTCCTGGTTATCGCGCCGCTGGTGGACATGGTATTCGGACGCCGCGTACGCTGGTGGAGCTGGGCGGCGCTGGCCATGGTGCTGCTGGCCTTGCTCATCACCTTGACCGATCGGGGCGGCCTCAAGCTGCCGCCCATCGCGATCGCGACGGTCGTGCTCTACACCATCGGCTATTTCCTCCGGCTCGCGGTGATGACCAAGATTTCCAAGACCGGAGATGCCGCCTCAGTCCGACGCTACTTCGTCGAGGAAAAGATGATCGCGCTGCCCTTATCGGTGGCAGCGCTCGCACTGATGTCCGCGTCCGGCATCGGCGGCCAATCGGGCGAGCTTGCCTGGGGCTTCGTCAGCGTGTGGACGGACCCCGTGCTGTGGCCGCTGTTCTGGATCGGCTGCACGCTGACGTTGATTTCGGTGCTGGCGATCCTGATCCTGCTGGACCCGCGCGAAAATGCCTATTGCGTGCCGCTGGAACGCGCGGCGAGCCTGGTCGCCGGGGTTGGCGGATCGGTTCTGCTCGCCTTGTTCTGGGGATTGAAGATGCCGCGCCCGGCCGAACTCGTGGGCGCCGGCATTCTGATCGCGGCGATCGTACTGCTCTCGCTCGCCCCCCGGCTGGCGGGGCGATGATGGCGTCGCCCGAAACCGGCATCAGTGACATGCTGACCCGGCACATCGCCGCGATGCGCTGGGAGGGCTTGCCCGACGATGCGCGCGCCGCCGCCGCCCGCGCATGTCTGGACGCAACCGGGGTGATCTACGCCGCCAGTGGCCTTGCGCACGAAGCGCAGCCGTTCGTGACGCTGGCCGCGCGCGGTGGAGAGGGGCCGTGCAGCATTCTTGGTACCGGCATACGCGCCATGCCGGTCGGCGCCGCCTTGGCGAATGGCGCCCTTGCCCATGCGGTTGATTACGAGGACGCGTTTGATCGCGCGCCGGCCCATCCCAACGCCTCGCTCGTCCCGGTGCTGCTGGCGCTGGCGCAGTCCGAAGGCCCGGTGGATGGCCGGCGCTTCCTGACGGCGCTGGCGGTCGGTGGCGACATCGCCTGCCGGATGGCGCTTTCGCTCAGGCAGCCCATGGAGGAGGGAGGATGGTATCCGCCCCCCATCGTCGCGGCCTACGGTGCCGTCGCCGGGGCGGCCAACCTGTTGGGGCTGAATGCCGCGCAGGTGAAGGACGCGCTGTCCATGGTCCTGTGTCAGGCAACCATGCCGGGCGAGATCAAACACAGCCGGAGGACGGTGCTGCGGGCGGTGCGCGAGGCCTTTCCCGCCCAGGCCGCGCTTACGGCGGTGCTACTGGCGAGAGAGGGGGTTGCGGGGTTCGAAGCCCCGCTGGAGGGCAAGGCCGGGTTCTACGCGCTTTACGCCGGTGGCGCCTTTTCGGCCGACGATCTTGCCGATCGGCTGGGTACGCATTTCTGGGGTACGGAGCTGACATTCAAGCCCTGGCCGAGTTGCCGGGGAACGCATCCGTTTATCGAAATGGCGCTCGATCTGCGCGCCCGGCACGGTTTTGCCCCGGCCGCAGTCGCCGGCATCGATGTGGAGGTCGATGAGGTGCAGCACATGCTGGTCGATCCGCTGGAGCGCAAACAGGCGCCGGCCGTCGCGATCGACGCGAAGTTTTCCATACCGTTTACGACGGCGCTGGCGCTGACAAGAGGTGGCGTCGGCCTCGACGATTTCGGCGCCGACACGCTGGGCGACCAGCAGGTGCTGGCCCTATCGGCGCTGGTGCGGCCGCGTGTTGCGAAGGCGCCGGCCTGGCAGCGGGGCACCGGCGGGGCGATGGGCATCCGGCTCCACGATGGGACGTTCCTGGAGGCGATGGTGCCCGATGCGCTGGGCTGCCCGGCGCGGCCGCTGCCGCCTGCGGCGCAGCACGCGAAGTTTGTCGATTGCCTTGCCCATGCCGCGTTGCCGCGTGGCCGGGATCAGGCGGAACGTCTGGCGGCCGCGATCCTCACGCTGGATCGTTGCGAAGACGTGGGCAGCCTGTTCGCGTAATCGTGCGCAAACCGCTTGCAGGCGGCGGTCCTGCTGGGCTGCCGCGCTATCGGCCGTGTTCAGAACAGCGCGCGGATTTCCGCGCGGCGTTGCGATTGTCCGGGTAGCCCGTCCGCTTCCGGCTCGTCCGTGGGCAGGGCGCCCGTTTGCGCGCGGGTCTCCACGATCATGCCCGGCAGAAGCCGCCGCAGGGTTTCGGCGATGCTGGCGGCACGCGCGGCGGCAAGGCCGGCCGGCTCCGCGATAGTGCGGCCGGACACGGGCGTCGGGTCGGTTGCGGCAAATCCGGTGACGACAAGCTTCCTGGGGTGAGCCGCACGAATCCAGGTGACCGCGTTATCGATCAGCCAGTCGTCGTACTGATAGACGAGGAAGTCGTTGCCGAACTCGAAATAGACCGGGAACGTGCGCTCGGCGTAGGGACCGGGCGGCACTTTCCGGGGCACGGATAGCGGATCGATGTTGCGGCGGGGCAGCTTGTAGCGCCGGCCCGCGTATCCTTCCGCCGGCAGCATGTGGCGCGGGCAGGGCGTCTCCAGCCGTGAAGTCCGCACCGGGTCCAGCACCGTCGCGCCGCAGGGCGTCGGCGGGTCGGCGGAGACCCGGCCTTCCACCAGCACTTCGCGGTTCCAGTCGGGTTTGTAGGGGCTTTGGCTCACGTCGTAGCGGATCCCGCTTTCGCGGTCGTCCGCCAGCCAGCAACCCGATTTGCGGCCGGAATCGGCATCGCGATAGACGGGGCAGGCGATGAAGCGGACAAGTTCGCCCGCCTGTTGCGCCTGTGCCGACAACGGCGCCGCCAGCACGACGAACCATCCGGCTGCAATCGCGATCCGTTTCATCACAGCACGCTCATCAGATTGACGAGATCCTGTTTCTCCTGCTCGGTATAGCCGATGGAGTAGCGACGCTCGTAATAGTCCACGATCCCTCGCAAGTCCTTTGCCAAGCCGTTGGAGAAGTACGGCGCGCGGGCGGACAGCCCGCGCATGGATTGCAGCGTGATCTTGCCGACATCGGCGCAGCGGCCACTGGTCAGCGCGAAGCCGGGGTCATAGGTGAAGATGACCCGGCCATAATGCGGGTGCGGCGCTTTCAGGCAGGTGACCTTGAACAGCGGCAGATCGGCCCAGGGATCGGCGAAGGGCAGCGTCGTCGTGCCGAGGTCGACCTGCCCCGGCGCCACATCGTTCCCCATCTGGCTCATGTTGTGACAGAACACGCACGAATTGCGCACCGGATTGCCGAAGCCGATGCGGGAATTGATGCCGGCCGTATCGGTGATGAGAAACATCTTTTCGCGGAACACGCGCGCGCCACGGGCTACGGACTGGCGGAAGGCCAGTTGCTGTGGGGTCAGGGTGCGCGCATCTTCCGCGCTGATCTTTTCCCAGCCGGTGAATTCGCTCCACACCGGCTCCCCGATGCTGCCGAGCGCGCCGGGCTGCGAATCCCGCAAGCGCGCCGGCCCGGCCCGGGCGCCGGTGGTGTTGACCGCACCGCCGGTCTTGCTTGCCTGCTGCGCGGTGAAGATGCGCAGTTCGAAATCCTCGATCCGCCTGCGCTGCTCGGGCGTCAGCCTGCGCAGCATCTGCAGGTGGCTGGCCGCGGCGTCTTCCATCTGGATGCGCAGGTTGCCGGCGCGGTTGTCCGCCATGAGATTGCCGGATTCGGGCTTGCCCGTATCCGGATCGAGCGGCAGCGCGTAGCCCTGCTTGGGGTCATAGGGGAAGCCGACCGCCAGCAGGTATTTCATGTTGGCGACCGGGCGCGGCCGGCGATAGACCGAGATCCTGCCCGCCGCCGGGCCATAGTGCGGACCGCTGTTGCAGCCGTTCGGATCGCGCACCACGTCGATCGAGAAGTCCGGCGTCACCGGCTGGCCATTGAACTGCCGCACCGGCCACGGGCGTTCGATGCGGATCAACCCCCGTTCCAGCAGCAGCGAATGCGATGCCCGTTCCGCCTGCGGCAACGTGGGGCAGTTCGAGCCGTCGTAGGCCGCGAACAAGGGGTCCTTGCCGCCGGTGCGCTCCCATTGCCGCCGGGCGCTTTCGGCAGACAGGCTCATGGCATCGGCCGGCTGGTGGCAGGTCACGCAGGCGCGGCCGTTAGGGCCGAGGGGCTCGAAGAACGGGTGGTCCTTCGTCGGCATCGGGCCGTCGACAAGCAGCGCGCGTAACGTGCCGTTGGCGTTGTCGTAGTCCAGCTCGGCCGGAAACACCCGGCCTTCGCCCGGTGCCCACCAGCGGTCCGGCGCATCGCCGCCCCGCGCGCCCGCCGAAAGGGCAAGCGTCAGGACGGCGATTGCGGGCAGGACGTGGTGGAACCGGATGGACTTGAACACGGTGCGCATCACGTCCTTCCGTTGCCGTCAGTTGCCGATCTCGACCTTGATGCGCAGGCCGTAGGTGCGCGGGGCGCCATAGATGATGCCGCCGTCCGCGCTTGAGCTGTTCTGGATCTGCGTGGCGATGTAGGTCTTGTTGGTCAGGTTGTTGACGAAGGCTTCCAGCTTGTACTTCTTGCCCAGGTCGAACGTCAGGCGCGCGTCGAAGATGTCGCGTCCGGGAACCAGGGTGTTCACGCTGGGGAAGGGCGTGGCATTCTGCCGCGACAGATGCGACCACTGGATGCGCGGCGTCACGTCCACGCCCGCCAGCGCGAGCGTGTATTGCGCGCCGGCATTGACCGTCCATTTCGGAGAGAAGGGCAGCACCCGTCCCTTGGGCACGAAGCGCAGGTTGGTGGGGCAGCCGGGATCGGTGCCGGCCGCGTTGGTATCGGAGATGCAGGCCGAATTGTTGAACTTGGCATCGAGATAGCCGACGCCGGCGTTGGCGGCGAAGCCGCCGAACTGGGCGGTCAGTTCGAGTTCACCGCCCTTGGAGCGCCCGGCCAGCGCGTTCTGCGTGGTGGGCAGGCCGCCGACAAGGCTCGACAGCTGGATGTCCTTGTAGTCCGAATAGAAAACGTCGCCGTTCACGCGCAGGTGGCGGTCGAGGACTTCCGTCTTGAAGCCCAGCTCGTAGACGAAATTGCGCTCGGGCTTGAAGTTGGGCGTGTTGGGCGTGAGGTTGACGCCGCCCGCCTTGTAGCCCTTCGACGCGGTCAGGTAGATCAGCCCGTTGCCGTTGAAGTGATAGTTGACGCCAACCTTGCCGGTCAGCTGGCTCGAGGCCTGTTGGCTGACGAAGGGCAGGGTAAAGCCGGCGCCCGGAACGGCAAAGCGGGTGTAGACCTGCTTGTCCCAGCTGTAGCGCGCGCCCGCGAGCAGTTCGATCTGAGGCGTCACGTAATAGTTGATCTGCCCGAAGATCGATTGCGAGGTGTTCTTGGCGGTGGTGATGATGCTGCTGTTCGATTGCAGCAGCTGCGTGGTGTTGCGGTTATCGCGCAGCAGCGTCACCGGAACGGTCTCGTCCATCACGAACGCGCCCAGCACCCACTGCAACGGGCCCTTGCCGGTCGAAAGCAGGTTCACTTCGCCGATCAGCGTCTTGAAGCGCGTATCGCCGTTGCTGACCCGGCCCGGGAAGCGCGCGGTGTTGGCGCCGGTTGTCGGCAGGTTGGCCGGAACCGGCAGCGCGGTTGCGGTGCGGTCGCCGTCGGTCTGGTCGTGCGTGAAGCCGTCCTGCCACGAAACGAGCCCGCGCGCCTGCACGGTGTCGGCCACGTCGTAGCGCGCCTCGGCCGAAATCCGGTAGCCGGCCTGATTCTGGAACGAGGGGGCGTCTTCCTCGATAACGAACGGGTTGGAGGAGACCGCGTCGTTCCGGTTCTTCACGGCGTTGTTGTCGGTCCGCACGTCGAAATATTCGCCGCGCACGTTGACGTTCAGCTTCCCATCCATGCCGCGCAGGCGCAGGTTGGCGCGGATAGCGTCCATGTTGAGGTTGCCGGGCTGGCTCAGCGCGTTGGCGGCGATGTTCCGCGTGTAGCTGTCACGCTGTTCGTGGACGTAGGCGACGCGCAGGGCAACGTCCTCTCCGCCGATATTGGCGGCCACGACGGCGCGATAGCGATCATAATTGCCCGCGGTGAAATCGCCCACCGCGAAATTGCTGCCGAACTCGGGCTCGGGTGTGCGGACGTAGACCGCGCCACCGGTCGAATTCTGGCCGGTCAGCGTGCCCTGCGGGCCGCGCAGCACCTCGATCGAACCGATGTCGAAGAAGCTCTGGCCGATGAACTGTTCGTGCGGGATCAACTGGCCGTCGATGTAATAGGCGACGCCCGGGTTGGATGTGGGGGCGGACTGCGCGATGCCGACGCCGCGGATATTGATGAACGTCGATCGGTTGAAGGTGTTGATCGCCACCGATGGCGCCACCTGCTGCATGTCGTTGAGGTTCGACACGCCCTTCCTCTGCAGATCCTCGCCCGACAGGACCGTTGCCGAGATGGGCACATCCTGCAGGCTCTGCGTGCGGCGTTCGGCGGTCACGACGATGGTCTGCAGCGCGCCGTCGTCCTGCGGGCTGTCGGCCGTCTGGGCCAGCGCGGGGAGCGAAACGCTGCAAAGAAGGATGGACAACGCAGGGCGCGCCGCACGTGCGATGGTGGTCATGGTTTCCTCACCCTCATGAGAATTGTTTGTGGCGTTGGCCGATAACGCATATGTAAGCCCTTGCATAGATGCTTTGTCACGCCGTTGACCCGATAGCGTCCGTCAGTGCGCGCGATTGCGTTGTTCGTGTGCCGACGGGAGGCGTGAAAGCGCGCAGCAGAACGCAAAGGCGGTTGTCAGCAGCAGCGCCAACGCCAGCCGTAACGGGGTTACCGGGGCGAACAGGCCGAGGATTGCCATGGCGCAGCCGCTGGCAAGCATCTGCGTCGCCCCGGCGAGGCTGGCCGCGGTTGCCGCGAACCCTTCCTCCGCAAAGATCGCGGCATGGATCGCGGCCGGTCCGATCATGCCGGAGGCCACGCCCAGCAACATCATCGGGGCGACGAGTGGTACCGGGCCGATGATCCCGCGGTAAGCCAGCCATGTGGCAAGCAATGTTCCACCCAGAGCGATCGCTGTGCCTGCCAGCAGCGCATCGCCGCGGCGCTCGGTCAGGCCGACCAGGCGCGTTCCGGCGATGCCGGCGCCCGCGATGGCAAGCAGCGCCGTGCCCGTTTGCGCCGGTGTCAGTCCGAACTGGCGGATCAGCAGGAAAGGAGCGCTTCCCAGAAACATGTAGAGGCTGCTGCTGGCGCAGGCGAGACTTCCCGTCGCCAGCAGAAATCCCGGGTTCGACAGGAGTCGGGCATACCCTTTGAGAAGCCTCGCCGAACTGGCCCGAGGATGGGCGGTGGAGGAGCCGCTGGCAGGCGCACCGGTCCTGTCCCGCGTTTCCGGAAGCAGAAGCCACGATGACGCGAACGAGGCGCCGCCCACCAGCGCCAGCATTCCCAGGATCATGCGCCACCCGCTGTGAGTCACAATGAGCCCCCCGATAACGGGCGAGATTGCCGGGGATAGCAGGACGATCGTCATCAGCGTGGCCTGCCTGCTTGCGGCTTCCACGCGATCGAACAGATCGCCCACCATGACGCGCGATGCCACGACTCCGGCCGCTCCACCCATCGCCTGCAGCAGCCGCGCGCCAAGCAGCAGCGGGAAGTTCGCGGCAAGCGCGCCGCCGGCCGCGCCCAGCATGTAGCAGGCCAGGCCCAGCAGGAGAACGGGGCGGCGGCCCCAGCGATCGGCAACAGGCCCCGCGATCAATTGGCCGCAGGCAAGGCCGCCGAGATAGACGCTCACCACTTGCTGGGCGCGTGCGGGATTCAGGCCCAGCTCGCCGGCCAGCACTGGCAGGGCCGGCACCAGCATGTGGATCGCCATCGATCCGAGCGCGGCCACGCTCGCCAGGATGGCGATCGTGCGCAGGCCGTGGCGGCGCCCGGCCTGACCGTTCACGCAGCGGCCTGTGCGCGCGCGGCGACCGTCCGGGCGATGAGCGTCAGGCTGGCGCACAATGCCGCGATGCCGACCAGCAGGAGCGTCGGCGGCGTGAACGAGCCGGTTGTTTCCTTCAGGTATCCCATCACGGGGGGCACGGTGGCTCCGGCAAGGCTGCCGGCCATGTTGATGACGACGATGCCCATTGGCAGGCTTGCGGGCTTCAGCATCCGCGTCGGTATTGCCCAGAATGCCGCGACCGTGCAGCCGGTGCATGCGCCCCCGATGATCAGCGCGATCAGTCCGGGCAGGCTGGCGCCGGCCCAATCGGCAACAAGCAGGCCGAGTCCGCCGAAAAGTGCGGGCACGGCGACGTGGAGATAGCGTTCTCCCGTCTTGTCCGAATGGCGCGCATTGAGGACCAGGCCGATGCCGCTGGCCGCCCACGGTAGCGCGACGACCAGCCCCGTGGCGCCGGCGCTCAGGCCTGAAAGGCCTTTCACGATCTGCGGCAGCCAGAACATGATCCCGTAGTTGGAAGCCAGGATGCAGAACCAGATGGCGCAGCACAGCCAGCCGACCGGATCGCGCAGCACCGCCCAGCGCGCCCCGGTGGCGTGCGCGTCCGGCATGGCACCAGGCTTCGACGCGCCTTTGATGTTGCCGTGGATCCACGCGCGTTCCTCGGGCGTAAGCCAGCGGGCATCGTCCGGCGAATCCGGGAAATGCAGCCATGCGAATGCCGCAAGCGCGAGGGCCGGGAGCGCTTCGGCCAGGAACATCAGGCGCCAGCTTTCCATCCCCAGCGGGTGATCCAGATCGAGAAGCAACCCGGAAACCGGCGCGCCGATGACCTGGGCCACCGAGATGGATGTGATGGGGATGGCGAGGATCGATGCACGGTACCGCTCGGGTGCCCACTGGCTCAGATAGAGCATCGTGCCCGACGAAAGGCCGCCTTCGGCGAAACCGATCAGCACGCGCAGGCCATACAGTTGCCATTCGGTGGAGATCATCGCCATCGCGCAGGACGCCAGCCCCCACGCGGCGGTTATCGCCGTGAGCCAGCGGCGCATCCCGATGGCTTCGTACAGCAGCACGCTGGGATATTTCGCCAGCATGTAGCCCACGAACAGGACGCCGGCGCCGAAGCCGTACTGGGTGCCCGACAGGCCGAGGGCGCGGTTCATATCGAGGGCGGCAAACCCCACGTTCGTGCGGTCTATCGCGCCCATCAGCACATAGAACGCCGCCGGGACGACCAGATGCAGCAGCACCTTGCGGCCCACCGATCGTTCAACGGCCGGCACGTCCTGCGCTTCGTGGTGCTGTTTCACGCATTCTCCCCATTTTATCGGCGGCATCGGTGTCCGTGAGGGAAGATGATAGCGCTTGCATATGCATTCGTCGATACTTATGCATCGCGCCATGAAAACCACCGTTCCGCAGGATTTCGATCCAGAAAAGCCCGAGGACTTCGACAGCGCGCATCGCGAATATGCGCGTTTGCGACGGGAATGTCCGGTGGCGCACACCGATGGCCTGGGTGGTTTCTGGGCGTTGACGCGTTATGACGATGTCAAGCGTGCGGCCTCGGATTCTTCCACGTTCATCACTTCTGTGCAGAACGTGGTGCCCAAGGTGGCGTACACGGGCCGCCGGCCGCCGCTTCACCTCGACCCGCCCGAGCACACGCCCTATCGCAAGGCTCTTAATCCACTGCTTTCGCTGGAAAAATCGGAAGCCTACGCGGACAAGGCGCGGGCGCTGGCACAGCGGCTGCTGACCCCCATGGTCGCGAAGGGTGGCGGCGACATCTGCGTCGAATTTTCCAGCTATCTGCCGGTCCATATCTTTGGCGAATGGATGCGCATGCCCGATGCCTGGCTCGATACCCTGCATGACGCGGGCCGGGCCTTCATCCTGGCGGTCCATTCCAACACGCCGGAGCGGATGAAGGAAACCAGCTTGCGCCTGTATGAAATGGCGCGCGGGCTGATCGCCATCCGGCGCGAGCAGCCGCAGGACCCCGAAATCGACCCGACGAGCGCGCTGCTGGCCGCGCGGCACGAGGGTGAGCCTTTCCCCGAGGAACTGCTGGTCGGCACGGTGCGTCAGGTTCTGGTGGTCGGCATGGTCGCGCCGATGGTGATGATCGGCAACATCTGCGTCCATCTTTCGCGGGACCCGGAGTTGCAGCAGCAATTGCGGGCGGACCCTTCGCTGATTCCGGCCGCGATCGAGGAATTCCTGCGCCTTTACACACCCTATCGCGGCTTTGCGCGCACCGCCGTGTGCGACGTGGAAATGGGCGGACGGACGATTCCGGCAAACGAGGCCATCGCGCTCGTCTATGCTTCCGCCAACCGGGACGAGGAGGTGTTCCCCCAAGGCGATACGTTCATCCTCGACAGGCCCAACATCGCCCAGCACCTCGCCTTCGGGCGGGGTCCGCACAATTGCCCCGGCGTGCACCTTGGCCGGATGCAGCTGCGCGTGGCGCTGGAGGAGATCCTCGGTGCGACGAACAGCTTTTCGCTCGATGGTCCGGTAACCGTGAGCCGCTGGCCGGAAATCGGTGCGCTTTCCGTTCCCTTGCGCTTCGCGTAACGCGATTGCGCACCGGGGGCGGGGCGGGCTAGGCAAGGCGGATGAACGACGTTCCCGGCCGATCACCCACGCTAGACGATGTCGCCGCGCATGCCGGGGTTTCGACGGCTACCGTCAGCCGCTTCGTGAACAATCCGTCGGTGGTTGCGCCCGCGACCGCCGACCGCATCCGCGCGGCGATCGCCGCCACCGGCTATATTCCCAACCTGCTCGCCGGGGGGCTTGCGTCCAGCAAGTCGAAAATGGTCGCGGTGCTGATCCCTTACCTGACGGACTCGATTTTCAACGACACGATCCAATCGATGGTGGAAGAACTGTCGGGAGCGAGCACCACCGTCATGCTCGGGCTTACGGGCGTGTCGGCCCGGCGCACCGAGGATCTCATTCGCGCGGCGTTGAGCCGCAGGGTGGATGCGATCATCTTTACCGGCCCGGTCACGCCCGAAGTCGAAGCGATGGTCCGCCGGTCGCCCGCGTTGTTCATCGAAGTGTGGGATCTGCCCAAAGAGCCCATCGGCCTTGCGGTCGGCTTCTCGCACGAGGCGGCGGGGCGCGATGTGGCGCGCTTCCTGATGTCGCGCGGTTACCGCCGGCCGCATCTGGTGACGGCCAGCGGCACGCGCGCGCAGATGCGGCGCGATGGCTTTTTCGCCGAATGGCCGGCCGCCGAGGGCATCGCTCTCACGGAATCGAGCGTGGAGGTTCCTTCGCGGTTTGGTCATGCGCGCCGCATCTTCGCCGAAATCCGGCGCTTGCCGGACATGCCCGACGTGGTGGTTTGCGGTTCGGACTATCTGGCGCAGGGAATCATCGTCGAGGCAATGGCGGCCGGATTGCGCGTGCCCGAGGATATTGCCGTGGTGGGTTTCGGCAACAGTTCGATCGCGGGGGAAATGCGGCCGACGATCACGTCGGTCGAAGTCGATGGCGCGCGGATCGCGCGCGAAGCCATCGCCGCGATCCGCAAGCATGGCAGCGGCGAGCCATTGCGGGAACGCTGGATCGACGTGGGATTTCGCCTGATCGCCCGCGAAAGCGCCTGAAGGCGGAGGGGGGCAGGGCCGCGTCGCCGCGCCTACCGGTAAAATTCGCTTTCGATCTTGGAAAGCGTGACGAAGCCGTCCTCGATATGCCTGCGCATGGCCTGTTCGCTGGCATCCGCATCCCCGGCAAGCAGCAGTTTCACCATGTTCTGGTGGTCCGCATTCGCGGTGCGCAGACGTTCGTCGTCGTAAAAGCTTTCGAACAGCAGGCGATGGATGGGCACGTTCAATCGCTGGAGAAGGTCGGCAATCACCGAATTGCCGGAACCTTCGACGATCAGCCGGTGCCATTCCACGTTCAGCCGTCCGAAGCGTTCGGGCGCCCGATCCTCCACGCAGCGGTCGAGGGCATCCTGAACGGCGCACAGCCGCTCTTTCTGCTCCGGCGTTGCCTGTCGCGCGAAATCGCCGGCGCAAATGCCTTCCAGCGCGACGCGCGCGCGATAGATCTGGCGTACTTCTTCCAGACTGGCATTCTTGACCGACGCCCCGCGAAATTCCTCGATCTGGACCAGGCCTTCGCCTTCCAGCCGCTGCAAGGCCTCGCGCACTTTCGATCGGCTGGCGCCGGTCTGCCGGATGATGTCGACTTCCACGAGCCGCTGGCCGGGGACGAAACGGCCAGCCCGGATGCGATCCCGGACCCAGTCGGCGATTTCGGACCCGGTGGGGGCCCGGAGAGACGGATTTTCAACCATATTCGTCGTTTTCCAACCCCGGACAATATTGTCAACAATATTGTGATCGATTTTTCCGTTGCCTGCGGCGTCGGGATCGCCGATCAAATTGTCAACAATTTGGAGAGGCGCCATGCAGGCGATTCGGTGGGTAGCGGTGGTGGCAGCAGCCGCAATTGCGGTGCCCGGCAACGCTGCCGACTATCCTGACGTACAGCGCAACTCGCTTTATGTGCCCGTTCGCGATGGCACGCGCCTTGCCGTGAACATCTATCGTCCGGCGGGCGGCGGCGGGGTGGAAAGTGCTCCGCTACCGGTGATTTTCGTGTTCACGCCATACCGTGCCCGCTTCGTCGGACAGGACGGCAAGGTCAACGAGGTGGCGTTGAATGATCGGATGGCGCTCCGGTCGCTCATCGCGGCGGGCTATGTCGTCGCCGTGGCCGACATCCGCGGCAAGGGCGCGTCTTTCGGCAGCCGCCACGGTTTCCAGGACCGGACGGAAGCCCGGGACGGGTACGATCTGGTCGAATGGCTGGCGCGCCAGCCGTTCTCCACGGGCAAGGTCGGCATGATCGGCTGTTCGTATCTGGGCGGGGCTACGTTTCACACCGCCACCACGGCGCCGCCATCGCTCAAGGCGGTTTTCATCGGCGCCTCGGATCTCGACAAGTATGCGTTCGTCAAGCGAGGCGGCATAACCGCGCAGTTCAACACGCGGCCGGACGAACCGCTGAGCGAGGATCTGGCAAGCGTCCCGGTCGATGCCGACGCCAACGGCATGCAATTGAAGGCCGCCGTCGCCCAGCATGCGGCCAATACGCCGATGGCGGCCTTGTGGTATGGCATGCCCTATCGCGACAGTGTTTCGCCGCTGACCGGCAATGCCTTCTGGAACGAAGCCAGCGTCTACAACTATATGGGCGCCATCCGCCGGGCCGGTATCGCCACCTACTTCTGGAGCAACTGGCAGGACGAACCGACCGCGCAATCGATTCTGAGCGCGGCCAATCTCCCCGGCGCGAAGTTCCTGGCTGGTCCCGGCAGTCATTGCGTGCCGCCGCCGGGGTTCGATTTCACCGGCGAAGTCCGCCGCTACTTCGACCACTACCTCAAGGGCGTCGACAACGGCATCGAGCGCGAGCCGCGCGCGACCTACTGGGTGGAAGGCCTGGAGGGGAAGGGCGGGTATGTCCGTTCCCGGTCCTTGCCGGGCGAGGGCGTCAAGCCCGTCTCATGGTTCCTGGACGGCGGCCGAAGCGGCTCTGCCCGGTCGGTCAACGATGGCGTGCTGGCTTCCACGCCGGCCAATCGCGGCACCGATCGCTTCACGGTGCGCTATGACCTGCCCGACCCGGACTACTTCGCGTTCTGGGCCAGGCCCATGGATGACAAGGGACTGAGCTACACCAGCGCACCTTTGACCCGTGCGATGAAGCTGGTCGGCTATCCGGTGGTGCGCCTGAAGGTTTCGGCCGACAAGCCGGATGCCAACGTGTTCGTCTATCTGGATGAAGTGGCCGCTGACGGCAAGGTCGAGGTCGTCTCGTTCGGCCGGCTGGCGCTGTCACACCGCAAGCTGGCCGCCGCCCCTTACAACACGCTGGGCCTGCCGTGGCATTCCGGCCTGCAGCGCGACGTGGCGCC
Organism: Novosphingobium sp. UBA1939; assembly: GCF_002336885.1. Taxonomy (NCBI): domain Bacteria; kingdom Pseudomonadati; phylum Pseudomonadota; class Alphaproteobacteria; order Sphingomonadales; family Sphingomonadaceae; genus Novosphingobium; species Novosphingobium sp. UBA1939. The sequence continues at coordinate 45,220 of NZ_DDFB01000137.1, forward strand.
GCTGCCGGAGGGGCAGCAGGCCGATCTGGCGATCGACCTTACACCGGTTTCCCGGATCGTGCCGGCCGGCGCGCGGTTGCGCGTGACGATCGCCGGCGCGGATCCGCGCCAGCGCAATCTCAAGCAGATCATGCAGACGCCAGCGCCCGTCATCGCCGTCGAACGCGGCGGGCGCGGGACGTCGTGGATCGACCTGCCAGTCGCCGATTGAGCATCATTGGAAGGAAAGGCCGCGCAGTCGGCCGCGGGGAAGGAGTAAGTCAACATGAAGGGCAATAAGATCACGCGTTTGCGGACAGCGTTCTGTATCGGCAGCTGTGGCCTGGCGATCGCGGCAGTGCCCGCAGTGGCGCAGGACGCCGCGCAGGACGAACCGAGCAGCGCCGAAATCATCGTCACCGGCAGCCGCGTGCGCGGCGAGGCGCCCGTGGGGTCCACCGTCACCACCCTGGGGCGGAAGGAAATCGAGGCGTCCAGCGCGGTAACGGTCGATCTTATGGTCAAGGAAATACCGCAGGTATTCGATCTGGGCGTTTCGGAGAATTCGCGCGGCCAGTCCGGCGGCAGCGGCAACATCACTTACGGTAACTCGGTCAACCTGCGCGGCATCGGCCCCTATGCGACGCTGGTGATGATCGATGGCCACCGGGTGACCAACAACAGCCGATCGATCGATCCTTCCGTCCTGCCTTCGCTGGGCGTCGAACGGGTCGAGGTCGTGGCGGACGGCGCATCGGCGATCTACGGTTCCGATGCGGTTGCCGGCGTGGTGAACCTCATTCCGCGCCGGTCGCTGGATGGAGGCGAGGTGTTCGCGCGTGCGGGCATCGGCGGTCGCGGCGATTTTCACGAATATTCGCTGGGTGCGGCGCTGGGCAAGGTGTTCGAGCGCGGCCAGATCATGGTGGCTTACGAACATGTCGAACGCTCCAACCTGAGCGGCGACAACCGTTCGTTCTTCACCAACAACCAGACTCCGTTCGGTGGCGCGGATTACCGCATCGCGCGCTGCGCGCCGGGCAATATCAACGCGAACGGCACAACTTACGCGATACCGGCGGCGGGCGTGACGCAGGCGACCGCGGGTGCGCTTGTCGCAGGGACGCTCAACAAGTGCGACGAACTGACCAACCAGGACTTGGCGCCGCGGCAGAAGTATGATTCCGTGAACAGCACCGGGCGGTACGACCTTACCGACTGGTTGAGCGTCTTTTACGACGGATTCTATTCCAAGCGCGATTTCTACCGGAAGTCCGGGTTCACCAACGCCCGCATAACGGTTCCGCAGACCAACGCGTTCTTTGTGCGCCCGGCTGGCTTCACCGGCACCAGCTACACGCTGGACTACAACTTCCGCAACGACCTGCCGACCAACGATTCGTTCGGCTATGCCGAAAGCTGGCAGATCACGCCCGGCATCAAGGCAAAGCTGCCGCACAACTGGGAAGTCGAGGCACTGTTCGGCTATGGCAAGACGCACGATTTCTCCGGCTCCTACTTCGGGCTGAACAATGGCGCGCTGACGGCCGCGCTGGCCAGCAGCGATCCGGCCACCGCGTTCGATCCCTATGGCCTGGGGCGCACGAGCGCGGCGGTCCGCGCTGTCCTTGCCAACCAGATCTTCCTCGCGCCGACCAACGGGCGGTTGAAGACGTATGAAGGGCGCATCAACGGGCCGCTGTTCGCGCTGCCCGGTGGTGAAGTGAAGTTGGCAGGCGGTTACGAAAGGCAGGATTTCACCGTGGGGCTGGGATCGGCTCGCGGCGCTCCGACCACGCCGATCGTGTTCCGCAATTTTGGACGCAAGGTCGATTCGGTCTATGGCGAACTGTTCGTGCCGGTCTTCGGCGCGGCCAACGCGATGCCCGGGTTTGAACGGCTCGAACTCAATGCCGCGGTGCGTTACGACAAGTACAGCGATGTCGGCGGCACCACCAATCCCAAGTTCGGGATCAATTGGGAGCCGGTGCGGGGCCTGAAACTGCGCGGCAGCTATGGCACGTCGTTCCGTGCGCCGACGATCCCCGAAATCTACGGCAACTCCAACAACCTGTTCGGCCAGAGCTATCAGAACCCGGCCGGCGGAGCGCCGTTGCAGGGCTATGCGCTGTCCGGCCCCAATCTTAACCTGAAGCCTGAAACGGCAACCACCTGGTCCATCGGCGCCGATTTCGATCCCACCCCGACGCTGCACTTCGGCATCACGTACTGGGATGTGAACTATCGCAACCAGGTGCTTGCCAACCTGTCGAACCTGACCATTCTGGGTAACGAGGCGCAGTATGCCGGCACCAACATCATCCTTCGCGATGCCGCCGCCGCCGCCCGGGTTCAGCAGTTGCTGGCGCAAGGCGTGGCGCTGGCCAGCGGATCGTTTCCCGGCGGCAACCCTGCGAACGTCACTCTGTACGTGGACGGGCGCAGCCAGAACCTTGGCGTTTCGATTACCCGGGGCATCGATTTTACCGGCACCTGGACCAAGGACGTTTCCGACAGGGATACGCTGACGTTCAACGTGTCGGGAACCTATCTCACCAAATATCGCGTCGCCGTCACGCCCACGGCGCCGCTAGTCGATCGCCTGAACGTGATTTTCAATCCGCTCAAGTTCAAGGCGCGCGCCAGCATCCTGTGGGATCACGGCCCGGTCAGCGCGCGCGTGCTGATCACGCACGTCGGGGGGTACAAGAACAACCTCGCGGTGCCCGTGCAGTCGGTGGGGAGCTTCACGCCGGTCGATCTTTCGATCAGCTGGCGCATCGGCGATCAGAACGCGACGGGGTTCTTTGACAAGGGCATGACTCTGGGCTTTGAAATGCGCAACGCGTTCGATCAGAAGCCGCCCTATGTGAACCTGGCGCCCAGCGGCAACGGCAGCGGCGGGTATGACGCCACGGCCGCCGATCCGATCGGCCGGCTGTTCGCGATCAGCGTCCGCAAGGCGTTCTGACGATCGCGATGAGGGGGGAAGGCGGCGTGAACCGGGAGGCGATCTCCATCGTGCTGGCGGGCGATCTCGTTCTTGATGAACCGGACGCACCCTACTGGCTCGACGGAATCGCGCCTGCGGTTCGCGCCGCCGATCTCGCCATCGGTCATCTGGAAGTGCCACACACCGCGCGCGGAGCCGAGATGAAGGGGGATGTCCCGGCGCCCGGCGCGCCGCCCGAAAATATCGCGGCGATCGCCGGGGCGGGGTTCTCCATGGTCAGCCTTGCCGGCAATCATATCGCCGACTGCGGTGCCGAAGGCATAGCCGATACCATTGCCGGGCTTGATGCGCACGGCATCGCCCATGCCGGGGCGGGGCTGACACTGGCCGAAGCGCGCGAGCCGGCCGTGGTGGACCGTAGCGGTCGGCGCATCGCGTTGCTCAGCTACAATTGCGTCGGTCCCGAAAGCGCCTGGGCCGGCCCGGACCGGGCTGGCTGCGCGTGGTTGCCGATCGAAACGGCGGACGGAAGCCCGGTCGCGCCCGCTGCGAACCTCGTCGCGTTGACCGACGCGGCGGTGGCGATCCTGCGCGAGGACATTGCCCGCGCGCGCACCGTGGCCGATCTGGTGCTGGTGGCGCTGCACAAGGGCATCGTCCATACGCCCGCGCGGCTGGCCCCCTACGAACGCGCCGTGTCGCATGCGGCGATCGACGCCGGGGCGGATGTCGTGATCGGTCACCATGCGCATATCGTGCGTGGCATCGAATTCTATCGCGGGAAGCCGATCTTTCACGGCCTTGGCAACGGGTGTGTCGTCACCCGCGCGCTTAGCCCGGCGCAGGATCATCCGGCCCGCCGCGAATGGGCGCAGCGGCGCAAGGCGCTGTTCGGTTTCGAACCCGATCCGGCCTATACGCTGGCGCCGTTTCACCCGCAGGCGGTGAACGCGTTCCTGGGACGGATAGATTGGGGCGCGGATGGCGCCATCGTGCCGGCGATCATCCCGGTCGATGTCGAAGCGCCGGGGCGGCCGGTTCTGGCGCCGCCGGATCGGGCCGCAGAAATACGCGCCTACGTCGATGGCATAACGCGCGATGCGGGGATGCCCGGTATCCGGATCGATGCCGATGGGCGCGTGCAAGAGGTAGCGGCATGAATGTTCTTGCGCGCATCATGATCTGGACCGGCGGCACCGCGCTGATCGCGGCGGCCGGGCTCAATCTGTTGTCCGTGATCGGACGCCACACCGGCCTGCCGCTGAAAGGCGCGATCGAGCTTGTGCAGGTGGGCGTGCTGGTAGCTGGGACGCTGGCGCTCGTTTCCGCAACGCTGGCGCGCAATCACGCGCGCGTTCACCTTGTGCTGGACCGGCTGAAGCCCGGCGGAGCGCATCTCGTCGAACGCCTTTCGATATTGCTGACGATGGCGTTCTATGCCGCTCTTCTTTGGGGGTCCGCGTGGCTCGCCAGCGATTTGTGGGGCAGCCAGGAAGTGAGCGAACTGCTCGGCGTGCCGTGGCGCTGGCTGAGGATGTTCCTCAACGCGGGTCTTGTCGCCGTGCTTGTCCTGCTTGCGCGTCAACTGGTGGAGCGCAAGCGCTGATGTTCGCCACGCCTGAAACCGGCCTGATCGGCCTTGTCCTGCTGTTCGCGTTGCTGATTTCGGGTGTGCCGATCGGCGTGTCGCTGGGGCTTGTCGGCGCCGGCGGGTTGATCGTTGCGCTGGGCTTCGAACCCGCGCTGATCAAGGCCGGCGTGATCGTGGTGGAAACGTTGACACGCTACGAACTGGGCACGCTGCCGTTGTTCATGCTGATGGCGCATCTGTTCTTTTCGGCCAATGCCAGCCGCGACCTGTTCGATGCCGCGGCCAAGCTGGTCGGGCACAGACGTGGCGGACTTGCCTATGCCTCGATCGGCGGGTGCGCGGGGTTTGGTGCGATCAACGGATCGAGCCTTGCCACCGCCGCCACGATCGGGCTGGTGGCCCTGCCGGAAATGCGCCAGCGCGGCTATTCGGACGCGCTCGCCACGGGAACGGTCGCGGCAGGGGGCACGCTGGGCCAGATGCTTCCGCCGTCCGGCGCGCTGATTGTCTATGGCATCATCGCGGAACAGTCCGTGGGGAAGCTGTTCACGGCAACGCTGATTCCCGGCATCTCGCAGATGCTGTTCTATTGCCTCGTCGTCTGGTTGCTGGTCCGCTGGCGGCCTTCGATCGCCCCGGCGAGCGAGCGGGCGACCTGGCGCGAACGCGGGCAGGCCATGCTGCGCATCGCGGACATGCTCGGGTTGTTGTGCCTTGTGCTGGGCGGGATCGTGCTGGGGTGGTTCAGCCCGTCCGAAGCCTCGTCGATCGGCACGGTTGGCGCTCTGGCAATCACGGCCTGGCGGGGGCGCCTGACGCGCGAAGTGCTGTTCCGCGCCTTTTCCGAAACGCTGCGGACCAGCGGTCTGATCTTTCTGGTCATCATCGGCGCGCTCGTCTTCTCGACGTTCATCAGCGTGACGGGCCTTACCGACGCCGTCGGCCATTGGGTAACCGGCCTTGCCCTGGGCACGATACCGACGCTGATCGTCGTGGCGGGGTTGCTGCTTCTGCTGGGCTCCGTGCTCGATGGCCTGGCGCTGATGCTGTTGACCACGCCGATCCTTTTGCCCGTGGTGGAAAGCGTGGGCATGTCGCCGATCTGGTTTGGCATCTTCATCACCCGCGCGATGGAAATCGGCTTCGTTCATCCGCCGCTCGGCATGAATCTCTACGTGATCCAGGGCGTTGCCAAGGACGTCAGCATCAACCGCATCTTCAAGGGGGTGATGCCGTTTCTCGCCAGCGACCTGGTCCATCTTCTTCTTCTGATCCTGTTTCCCGCGATGGCCCTGTGGCTGCCGGGCCTTTTCGGACAATGACCATGATTGCATCACTCGGCCCGGATTTGCCGCAAGACCTGCTTGCCGCCACAGGCGTGCATGCCGGTTTGCTTCCCTGGGACATCGACCGCGAAACGCCCGCCGCAGACCGCTGGCTGGAGAGCAAGTTTCCGCGCTGGACCTATTCCGTCCTGCAAGACTGGCTGGATGGCCGGCTCGACCACCTGGATGCCGTGGTGTTTTCCCGTGCCGACGATGGCGCGCAGCGCCTTTACTACTACATCAGCGAGCTGCGCCGGCTCGGCGAGGTCGGCGGCCCCGAACCGTTGATCTTCGATGTCGCCAAGATCGGACGTGCCAGCAGCGCACAGCACATGGTTGCCAGCGTGCGCAAGCTGGCCGAGCGTCTTGGCGTCGGTGAGATCGCGCTTGAGCGGGGCATCGCGGAAACCAACGTTCGCCGGGCGAATGCGACTGCTGCGGCGGATGCGCAGCCCGGGCGGGTCTGCCTGATCGCGGGTACGCCGCCCCCGGATCGCCGGCTGCATGGCATGGTCGAACGCGCCGGCTGGATCGCGGCCGGTGAAACGCTGGGCGATGCGTGGGCGGACCCGGGGCCGCCGGTCGAGGAAGGCACTGGCGATCCGTTCGCCGCGCTTGCTCGTCAGCTTCACGCGAGGCGCGCGGATGTGCGGGCGTTTTTCGATCGCGCGCAGGCGCTGGAAGCGCAGGCGGACGAATGCGGCGCATTGGCGGCGGTGCTTTGGTTCGCCGAAGAGGACGATGCCCGCGTCTGGCATCTGCCCGCGCAGCGCGATGTCCTGGCAAGGATCGATATTCCCGCGCTGATCCTGACGCGGCGCGATTGGCGCGCGAACGATGGCGTGGAGGCCGAGATCGCCGCTTTCCTGCAGGGAGGCGCCGCATGATACCGCTTGCTGGCCATCGTGTCGCCGTGCTCGGCGGCATGGCGGAACGCCCTCTCGCACGGTTCCTGGTCTCTCTGGGGGCCGAGCTTGGCGGCGCGGTCGAAGGCGCCTCGTTCGTGATCGATGACATCGGGCTGGAAGGGCTGGCTGGCGTTGCCGTGCCGGACGCGGCCATTCACGTGTCGGTCACGCCTTTCGGGTCCGGCGGCCCGCGCTCCCGCTGGAAGGGTGGGGAGCTGGTTGCCTCGGCAATGGGCGGCGCTTTGCGCGTTACCGGAGAGCCGGGGCTGCCGCCGGTGAAAGAGGCGGGCGACGCTTGCACCTTCCACGCCGACATGGTTGCGGCATCGGGCGCGATGGCCGCGCATTATGCACGCGGCACGCACGGCAAGGGGCAGCATGTCGATGTCTCGATCCAGCAGGTCGCGTTCAGCCGCAATTTCAACGGCGTGCTGTGCTGGCAATTCGACCGGCGCAAGCTTGCGCGCGTTGGTGGAGCGCTGGCCTATGGCCAGGCCACTGTCCGCGCGATCTGGCGGCTGGCGGACGGCTGGTGCTTCCATTCGCTGATGACGGGGCGGCTGGGCGCGCCCGCCAACCAGGCGCTGTCCGACTGGATCGACGATGCCGGTATGCCAAATCCGCTGCGCGGCACGGACTGGCTGGCGTACAACCGTTCGACGCTGCCAGCGGAAACGCGGGCGATCTGGGAAGCCGCGATCGACGCGTTCTTCCGTTCGCGCACGAAGCGGGAAATCGCCATCGAGGGGCTGCGGCGCGGCATCAACGCGTGCGTGGCGAACGAGCCGGCGGATGTGCTGGCCGATCCCCATCTTGCCGCGCGCTCCTTCTTTGACACGCCATCGGGATTGCCCGACCGCTTTGCGACGTTCCGTCCGGGGACCACGCCAGCGGCGCCCGCCGTCCATGCCGGCATTCGCCCCGGTCCGCTTGCGGGCGTGCGCGTGCTGGATTTCGCCTGGGCGCTGGTGGGTTCGATCACGACCAAGACGCTTGGCGATCTCGGCGCCGAGGTGGTGAAGATCGAAAGCCGCACGCGGCCCGATCTGGCGCGGCTGGACGTGCAGGTTTCGGCATCGCAGGCCGGCAACTGGGACGATAAGCCCTGGTTCGCGCATCTCAATTCGTCCAAGCGCAGTGTTTCCTTGAACATGAAAAAGCCGGAGGCGCGCGAACTGATCGATCCGCTGATCGATTGGGCCGACGTCGTCGTCGAAAACTTCTCGCCCGGTACGATGAGGAAGCTGGGCCTCGACTACGATGCGCTGGCGGCGCGCAACCCCGGTATCGTCATGGTATCGGGTAGCGTCTTCGGCCAGACCGGCCCGCTGGCGCAGGAATGGGGCGTGGACGGCACCGGTGGCGCGCTTTCCGGGCGCACCTTCCTGACGGGTTATCCCGATCGCGATCCGGTGATCCCGGGGGCCGTCCCCTATGGCGACGTGATCGTGCCCTTCGTGATGGCGGGCTCGGTCGCGGCGGCGCTCCAGCACCGGCGGGAAACCGGCCTCGGCTGCCATATCGATGCCTCCATGTACGAAATCTGCGTGCAGCAGATGCGGGACTATCTCGCGGCAGCCAAGCGTGGCGAACGTCCCCAACGGGCGGGCAACGCCGATCCGCGCGTGCTGTTCCAGGATGTGTTCCCGGCGCTGGGCGATGACCGGTGGGTGGCGATCACCGTTTTTGGGGAAGAGGACCGGGCGCGGCTGGCGGCGATCGCAGGCAACGACATTGCGGCATGGACGTCCGTGCGGGAAGATCGGGCGATCGCGGCGGAACTGCAGGCGGCCGGCATCGCGTGCGGCGTGGTGCAGGATTGCCAGGACATGATCGATGCCGATCCGCAGCTGGCGGGGCGGGGTGCGCTGGTGCCGCTGGATCATCCTCTGCTGGGGCCATTTGGCCATATCGCCACGCCGATCCTGTTCTCCCGGGATCGGCCCGCGCCCTTCCGCGCACCGCGCATGGGCGAACACGTACACGCCATCGCCCGTGACCTTTGCGGCCTGTCCGAAGCCCGCATCGCCGAACTCGAAGCGGCAGGAGTATTCCAATGAGTCAAGCCACCGGACAGCGCAGCCGCAAGGACCTGGCCTGCACCGCCGCCGCCAACGCCTACCAGAAGCAGTTCGGCATCGATCTGAAGCGCCGGGTGGTGGATGAAGGCGAACCTTTCGCCATCGTCCAGGCCGATACGCCGCACGAGATCTTTCACGTGATGGACATCCCGATCATCACCAACCAGTGGTGGTCGGCCTACATTTCGGCCAAGCAGCTTTCGAACCAGTACTTCGAAGTGATGGCGCGCCATGGCTTTCCGGAGAACAGCTGCAAGTATTGTTCGCTGGGCCTTGCTTGCACGCTGGCCAACGATCCCAAATCCGCGCCGTGGGGCGGGTTGCCCAAGCCGACCGTTCTGGTCGCGCGGATGACCTGCGATTGCATCCAGCACGTCTTCGGCCAGTGGGCCGAGGCGCTGGGCAGCGAGTTCTTCCCGATGGAGGCCCCCGCGTGGGAGCACAAGGACCCGCGCTGGTTCGCGCATTCCCGCAACGACTGGCAGGAAATCTACGATGCCGACCGCATCGCGCTGATGGTTTCCGAGATGCGCGACCTTATCGCGCTGCTGGAAAATCGCACCGGCCGCAAGTTCGACGAAGCCAGGCTCCATCACCTGATGGAGCGGATCAACGAGCAGGAAGGGTATATCTGGGAGGCCGCGCAGGCGATCGGCCGCGCGCGTCCGTGCCCGGTATCCATCGCCGAACAGATGCCCAACACCATGATCCCGCAATGGCACCGGGGATCGGACTGGGCGGTGGATCATGCTCGTCGCTTCCGCGATGAAGTGATGGAGCGCATCTCCAGCGGGGCGGGCACCGCCGCGCATGAGAAGATCCGGTTGATGTGGATCGGTGCCGGGGTGTGGCACGACCCGGGCTTCTACCAGGCGCTGGAAGAGCGGCTCGGCGCCGTGTTCGTCTGGTCCATGTACATGCCGTTCGCCGGGCCGCAGTATATCCGCGAGTTGCACGGACGCCCGATGGATGCCCTGGCCAGCCGTATCTGCTCGATGAACGAGGTGTTGCACCTTCCGCCGTGGATGAACGGCTGGATGACCAGCGAGGCGGAGCGCTGCGGGATCGATGCCTGCGTCGTGCTGTTGCCGCCGGACAACCGGCTCTCGCAATCGGGCACGAAGATCACCGCGCAATCGCTGGAAGCGGCGGGCGTCCCCGTCCTTTCGATCGACGCGGACATGGTCGATGCCAAGAACTGGAATCACGACCGCATGGTGACGCTGGTTGCCGATTTCCTGGTCGCGCGGGGGCTTGCGTGAAACGCCTGGTGCTGGCCCTGGCAATGCTGATCAGCGCCTGCGCGCGGCCAGCTTCGCCGGGTGTGACCGAGCTGACCTATGCAACGCCGTACAGCCCGAACCATCCGTTCAGCAAGGCGGATCAGGCGTGGATGGCGTTCGTGGAGCAGCGCTCGCACGGCCGTATCCGGATTCGTCCCAGCTGGTCGGGCGCGCTGCTTTCATCGGATATGTCGATGGAGGAACTCCGTCACGGTGTGGCGGACGTGGGGTTGATAACGCCGATCTACGCGCGCGGCGGCACCCATCTGCTGCGCATCCAGACCGGCTTCTACAGCGGCGCGGATAGCGTGGAATCGCAGGTTGCGCTCTATCGCTGCATCGCCGCTGCGGAGCCTGAAATCGGCCGCGAGCTTCAGGGCCTCAAGGTTCTGGCGGTTCAGGGCGGATCGCTGGCTGGCATCGTTACGACAAACCGGCAGGTGCGCAGCCTTGCCGATCTGCGCGGCCTGCGTTTGCGGGCGCCGACGGAATTGCTGACGGTGCTGGAATCGCTTGGAGCCGATCCCGTCAACATGCCGATGGCGGATGTCTATTCGTCCATGGCCAAGGGCGTCATTGATGGCGTGATCGCGCCAGGCGATACCTTCAAGGCTTTGCATTTTGCGGAAGTGGCCAGGTATTACAACACGCTGGCTGTCCCGCGCGGTGCCTATCCCGCAAGGGCAATGGGGGCTGCGCGCTGGAACAGGCTGACGGATGAGGAACGCGCCATCCTGACCGAAGCTCAACCCGTATGGGAAGCGGCGCTGGCGCGGGAAATCCGTGTCGCGCTGGACAAGGGTATGGAGGAGGCGCGCGCGCGGCATGTCGTGATCAGCGGCGTTTCTCCGTCCGAACAGGCGCGTTTCGATGCGCTTTATCTGCGGGATTCCGAAGCCAATGCCCGGGCGCTCGCGCGTTTTGGCCTTGATGGAATGAGAGCGTTTCGCACCGCGCGCGCCGCCGTGCGCGGCCGCGACCGGATCGAATGTGGGGGCAAATCATGAAACGATTGATCGTCCTGGCGGGGCTGGTCGCGACGATGGCGTCCGCGCAAGCGGCGGATGCTCCACACGGGCCGGGGGTTATCGGCGCGCCTGCGGGCGCCGGTGCCTGGCCAGCGGTCGCGGAAAGCCGCGCCGATGCGCCGGGCTATACGATCTACCGCCCGGCCCGCCTTCCGCGCCAGCGTTTGCCGCTGGTGCTGTGGGGGAACGGCGGGTGCAAGAACAATGGGCTTTCCGCCAGCCATTTCCTGCGCGAGATCGCCAGCCATGGCTATTTCGTGATCGCCAACGGCGCGCCGGGTGTGGAAAGTCCCGCACTGGATCGGCTGCCCGATGGCCCACCGGTCGCGTTCCCGCCGCCGCGTCCGACGCCGGACGAAACGACCGCCGGGCAGCTGGTCGCGGCGATCGACTGGGCCGTGCGCGCGGACCGGGCGGGATCGTTCAAGGGGCGGATCGATACGACCCGCATCGCGGTGATGGGGCACAGTTGCGGCGGATTGCAGGCGATTGTCGCCGGCGCGGATCCGCGCGTGAAGACCGTCATGGTGATGAACAGCGGTGTCTATAATCGCGGGAACACCGGCATCAGCGGCGTTCCCGTGACCAAGGATGATCTGCGCAAGCTGCATACGCCCGTTGCCTATATCCTGGGCGGACCGACCGATATCGCCTATCCCAACGGCACGGACGACGTGAATCGCATCGATCACGTTCCCGTGTTCTACGGCAACCTGCCGACCGGGCATGGCGGCACGTACCAAATGGTCAACGGGGGCGAATATGCGCGCGTCGGGGTGGCCTGGCTTGATTGGCAGTTGAAGGGCAGCAAGCGCGCCGGCGCGATGTTCGCGGGCGATCCCTGCGGTCTTTGCGCGGGAACGGGCTGGACCGTCGTTCGCAAGCAATTTCCGGAGAAACCATGACCAAGCCGCTTGCGGGCATCCGCATCGCCGATTTCAGCCACGTCATGGCCGGGCCTTACGCATCCCACTTGCTGCGGCAGATGGGGGCAGAGGTGATAAAGATCGAGCCCAAACGCGGCGACGGGTTCCGTTCCTACGGCTCGGATCGCCGTTTCGACGGCATGGCGCCCGCCTTCATCGCCGCCAACGCGGGCAAAAAATCGATCGCGCTCGATCTCAAGGACGAAGCCGATCTGGGCATTGCCCGCGCCATCGTTTCGCGCAGCGATGTGCTGCTGGAGAACTTCCGCCCAGGGGTGATCGCGCGGCTGGGACTCGGTTATGATGCGGTGCGCGAACTGCGCCCCGATATCGTCTATTGCTCCGTATCCGGCTATGGACAGGACAGCCCTCAGCGCGATTGGCCGGCGATCGACAACATCGTCCAGGCGACCAGCGGGATGATGATGCTGAGCGGCGAGGAAGGCGATCCGCCCGTTCGCGTGGGGTTCCCGATCGTGGATACACTGACCGGTCAGACGGCCGCGCTGGCGATCCTGTCCGGCCTGATGCAGCGCGAACGCGGCGGCGGTGGCAGCTATATCGATGTGTCGATGTTCGATGCCAGCCTCGCGTTCATGACGTCTGCGCTGACGCCCTATCTCGTCACCGGTCAGCCAATGTCGCGCATGGGCAACACCGGTTACAGCGGATTGCCCACGGCGTCGCTGTTTGTCGCGCGCGATGGCCGTCAGATTTCCCTGGGCGTGGTGCAGCCGAACCAGTTCGAAGCCCTGGCCCGCTTCGTGGGTAAGGAAGAATGGCTGCGCGATGCGCGCTTTGCGACGGACGACGCGCGGCGTGCAAACTTCGATGCCATGAAGGCGGAAGTGGCCGGCGTGATCGCGACGCGGGATGCGGCGGATTGGGAAGCCGGCATGAACGCTGCCGGCATACCGTGCGGCGTGGTGCGCCGGGTGGACGAGGCTTCGGCGCTGGCCGGGCCGGGCGCCCTGGCGTCGCTCGCCGTCCCGGGGTTGCCGCTGGATGGCGATGTGCGCCTGCCGGGCGTCGGGTTCCGCATGGTACCGGGCGAACCCTCTGTCGATGCCCCGCCGCCCAGACTCGACGAGAACCGCGACGAGATACTCGCCTGGCTGGAAAGCACCTCCCAATAAGGGGAATGGATACCTGCGTGAGCCGACGGATTTCCCGGTCATGGAGGATGCATGCTTTCGGCCGCGCGCCTTTCATCGATGCGGAAGCGGTCGCCCGGTGGCGGGCCACCGGCACGATCAATGGCGGTTCCACCTTAGGGGGTGGCGTTCGATATTCAGGAGCGGACGAACCCTAAACCCTGGATTTGCGATAGTCGCGCGGGGTAAGGCCAAGGTGCAGGCGGAAGTGGCGGGTCAGCGTTGCGGAATCGGCGAAACCCACGGCGTGAGCGATCTCGGATATCGAAACCTTGGCGAGCCGTCTGTCCGCAAGCATCTGTTCGGCGCGGTGCAGCCTGAGCGCCAGAAGCTGCTGGCCGAATGACGTGTTTTGTGTGGCGAACAGCTGGTGAAGATAGCGCAGGGAAATGCGGTTTGCGGCGGCCACATCGCGGGCGGTGAGCGAATTTTCCGTGAAGCGCTCGCTCATGACCTGACGAAGAGAGCGCAGGAGCGCGGTCTTGTGCCGGCCGATTACCATGTCCGATCGTGGGCCGAGTGCCAGCGACAGGAGATTGGCCAGTTGTTCCGCAACCATGCCGTCCTCGACGGCGTTGTAGCGGATCTCGCGCGTGCCGACCGCGAGCAGGCCGTGCGACAGGGCGGTCTTCCAGTGATTTTCACACGTGCTGCTGGCGATCAGGGGTTTGCCGGGATCGGGGATGATGCGCTTCGCCCACGGCACCGGCATTTGCATCACGATGCAGGAACAGCGTTCCGATGTGGTGAAATCGTAGCTCTCGCGCTCATCGATCAGGCACCAATCGCCTGCCGAAAGCTCGATCCTTTCGCCAAAACGATGCAGCACCATGCCGCCTTCATGGACAAGGTTGAGGTGGAAGCGGTTCTCGTTGCCGTCTGCGCGATGCGAAATGGCCTGGAAATCGGCATCGACCAGCGCGATCCGCGCAGGGCCGAGCGAGCGGATGGAAATGCTGGCGTTGAAATCGAGCTTGCGCCGGACGTCGATGCGCATGTTCGAAAGGTGCGCGGCGACCTGCCCTGTCCAGAAGCTGCAGCGCTGTCCGATGGGCGCATCCGCCGTGTTGACGTGCAGTAATTCTTGCACCGGGTATTCTCGCTTTTCCCGATTTCTCCCGGAAAAGGAATAACACGAAGGCGCCATCGGTCGAAACCGGCCACGAGTGCACGTTTCACCCCGTATTTTGTGCACAGCAGGCCCTGTTTGTTGCCAACCGTCTCGACCTAAACTCCCTCCATAAGCCGGCGCCCCCGAAACGCGTCTGGCAGGGGAGGAACGCATGCGATTCACGTCAGCAGTCAGTATCGTCGCCATGGCCTTGCCGGGCCTTGTCCATGCCCAGGAAGCCGGCGGGCGATCCGCGGGCGGAAACGATGCCGGCGGCATTCAGGAAATCGTGGTGACCGCGCAGAAGCGTGCGGAAAGCGTGCAGGACGTGCCGATCGCGATTTCCGCATTCGGCGGAGCGGCGCTGCGCGAACGGGCCGTGGGCGATGTGGCGCAGCTTTCCAATGCGGCACCCAACGTCACGCTGGACGCGGGCACGCCGTTCTCCGGCTCCTCGTCCGTGCTGTCGGCGTTCATCCGGGGCATCGGCGCGAACGACTTTGCAATGAATATCGATCCGGGTGTCGGCATCTATCTCGACGGGGTCTATCTGGCACGGACGGTCGGCGCCAACCTCGATCTGCCGGATGTCGAGCGGATCGAAGTGCTCAAGGGGCCGCAGGGCACGCTGTTCGGCCGGAACACCATCGGCGGCGCGATCAGCGTGGTCACGCGCACGCCGGGCGACAAGCCCGCGTTCCAGGGCGATGTCACCACCGGGCGCTACAACCGGATCGACGTGCGTGGCTATGCCGATCTGCCGTTGAGCGACACGCTGAAGAGTTCGGTCACGTTCTCCGTCAAGAACCGTGATGGATACCAGAAGCGCATCCCCTATACTGCGGCGACGCCCTACGTCACCGACCGGGCGGGTTCTCTCCCGCAGAGCGGCTACCGGACGTCCGATCGCGAGGGCGGTCAGCACGAATGGACGATCCGCGCCAAGCTGCTGTGGGAAGCGAGTGACCGCTTCAAGGTGACGCTGGGCGGCGATTACATGAAGATCGACCAGTCCTCGATGGCCAATTCGGTGCTGGCGGTGACGTCGGGCGTGCCCGGCCCGTTCGCCGGCCTTGCCGCGAACAACATCCCCGGCACCGCGCTGGACGTGGCGACCGGCACCTCGGGCTTCCTGTTTGCCGGCCTTTACAACTTCTGCATCGGCGCCACTTCCGCCGAGATTGCCGCGCGCAACGCCGGCGCCTTGTGTGGGGTGCGGGGAACGCCGCTCAACCCGGGCGCGAACCTGCCCCCGCTCGCCAGCGTGAACGTCGACGGCAATCCGAACAACAACCGGTTGCCGTATGACAACCGCTGGGTCTCGACCGACAAGGATACCAGCTACGCCACGGGCAACAGCTTCTCCAACATGAAGGTCTATGGCTTCACCGGCGTGATGGACTACGACCTGTCCGACACGATCGCGCTCAAATCCATCACCGGCTATCGCAACATCAAGTGGGCGTCGGGCCTCGATCTCGACAATTCCCCGATGGCGATCCTGGAGCCTTCGTTCTCGCTGACGCAGAACCAGTTCAGCCAGGAAGTGCAGGTGATCGGCAGCGCGCTCGACAAGAAGCTGAACTTCGTGCTGGGCGGCTACTACTTCCGCGAGGAAGGCAAGATGCGGGACTTCGTCACGTTTTCGGAAGGCCTGCTCCAGATCATCGGGCCGAACGATCTCAAGACGAAGAACTATGCGGTGTTCGGCCAGGTCGACTGGCGCATCAGCGATCTTGTCGGCATCACCCTGGGCGGGCGCTACACGCACGAGGACAAGGACTTCATCGGCCGCCAGTCCGACGCCAACGGGTTCAACTACAAGCTGTTCAATTGCCCGGTCTATGGCGATCCCTGCCAGAGCGCGCTGGGCTTCCCCGTGCAGGGCGAACCGCTGCGCTATTACGTGGGCGGAACGCAAAAGAAGAAGTTCAACAACTTCGCGCCCAAGGTCGGCATCCAGTTGCATCCCACCGATGATGTGATGGCCTATGGCTCGTGGTCGCGCGGCTACAAGACCGGCGGCTGGACCACGCGCCTTTCCAACCCGCTGCCCTATGCGCCGGATTTCAACGAGGAAAAGGCGGAGAGCTTTGAAATCGGCGTGAAGTCGACCTGGCTGGATCGTCGGCTGCAACTGAACCTTGCCGCCTTCACCACGCGCTACGATGGCATCCAGCTCAATTTCCAGCAGGGCGTGAGCCCGACGGTCCAGAACGCCGGCACCGCGCGGATCAAGGGTTTCGAGGCCGAAGCCACGATCGCGCCCGCGGGCGGGCTCACGATCAACGCGTCGGTCGGTTATACCGATGCCTATTACACCAGCCTTCTGCCGCAGGCGATCGTCACGCCGAACCCGTTCCAGGCGGGGACGGTGGTGAACGGGGCTCTTCCCAAGACGCCCAAGTGGAAGTTCAACGTGACGCCGCGCTACAAGCTGGAGCTTGGCAACGGCGGTGCTGTCGTGCTGCTGGCCGATTACACCCGCACCTCGTCGCTGTGGAACGATACCGAGCGCACCTACCTGCTGCGCCGGCCGGGGCTGGATATCGTCAACGCCAGTGTGACCTATCAATCGCCGTCGGGCGTGTGGGACCTGGCCGTGGGCGGCACCAACATCACCAACACGCGCTACATCGTGACCGGGCAGGCGCAGATTTCCGGCGGGCAGATCTACGGCACCTGGAGCCGGCCCGCGGAATGGTACGCGAAAGTGGGCGTGAAGTTCTGAGGTCGTGCGGTTCGGCCGCGCGGGTCGGTGCGAGACTTTGCGCGGCCGGGTCCGGGAGCCTGCCCGGCAAGGTTCCCGGACCGCCCCGCACGCGGGCCGCTTCGTTGAATGGGGATGGAAAATGCTGATCCGCAATTGCTGGTACGTCGCGGGGTGGAGCCACCAGTTCGAGGCGGGCAAGCCCACCCAGCGCATGCTGCTGGGCGAACCCGTCGTCATCTGGCGCACGCAGGAGGGGGCCGTGGTGGCGATGGAGGATCGCTGCGTCCACCGCTTGGCGCCGCTTTCGCTGGGCCGCATCGAAGGGAACGCGATCCGCTGCCTGTATCACGGCCTGCTGTTCGACGCGGACGGGCGCTGCCGCGAGATTCCGGGGCAGGATGCCATTCCCGGTTCGGCCTGCGTGCGGACGTACCCGGCGGTCGAGCGGAACAACTGGATCTGGGTGTGGATGGGCGATCCCGATCGTGCCGATCCTTCGCGGATCGCGCCGTCGAAAGCGCTGGACGATCCGGCGTGGGTGCTGAAGACCGGTGAACTGCACTATCGGGCGCACTATTCACTGATCAACGACAACCTGCTCGATCTCACCCATCTGGCCTATGTCCATGCGGCCAGCTTTGGTGCGGACGAGGCATGGTCGCGCAACCGCCCCAGGGTCGAACCGATCGCGGAAGGGGTGCGTTCGTCGCGCTGGATCGTCGGCACGCCGCCAACGCCGCCCCTGGGGAAGGCGGCGGAGCATGAGCGGGTCGATATCTGGACATCCTACGATTTCGTGCTGCCCGGCGTATTCCTGCTGTACAGCGCGCTGTTCCCGACCGGCAGCGCGGAGGCGTTCGGGTACGATGCACCCCCGGCGCAAGCGCCTTCGCTGTTCGCCAATTTCACCAGCCAGGCGGTGACTCCCACCAGCGAAAGCACGACGAGCTATTACTTTTCCTGGGGGCCGGCGGCCGAGCATGGCGATGAAGCCATGGCGCAGGCGATGATCGACGTGGCAATCATGGCGTTCAACGAGGACAAGACGATGATCGAGGCGCAACAGCGCATCATCGATACCGATCCGGGCCGCCGCGTCATGCCCACATCGGCCGACAAGGCGATCACGCTGTTCACAAGGCTGATGCAATCGCAGGACGGGTGAGACGGGACGGCGCCATTTCTGACCACGCCGCATTCCGCGTTGACCGCGCGCGGCCGGTGCTGCCATGGCTGTAGCCAATGCGCCCCAGGACGGACCTCATGGACATCACCCGCGCGCCGGATGCTTCGGACGGGCCGCAGTATATCGCGCTGCGCGACCAGATCGCGCTCAACATCGAGATGGGGCGGCTGAAGCCCGGAACGCGGCTGCCGTCCGAGCGCCAGTTCCAGACCGGCACCGGCACTGCGCGCGGCACGATCCGCGAGGCGCTGTTCCTGCTGGAAGCCGAAGGGCTGATCTACCGGCGCGACCGCAGCGGCTGGTATGTTTCTCCGCCCGCCGTCACCTATGACCCGACACGCTGGGCGGGGTTCATGACCTACGTCCGCGAACAGGGCCGAACGCCCGGCACCGAGACGTTGAGCAAGCAGAGCGTGCCAGCCTCGTCAGGGCTGGCCGATATCTTCCGCGTGGCGCCCGGCGCGCCGCTGCACGTGATCGACCGTCGCCGCACGATCGACGGGCGCCCGGTGCTGGTCGAGCGCATCACCGTGGACCCGGCGCTGGCGCCGGACCTGCTGGCGCATTCGCTGGACGGGTCGCTGACGCATATCCTCACTACGGTCTATGGCGTCACCGTCACCCGCAACCGCGTGGACATGCGCCCCTGCGCGCTGGTGCGCGACGCGGCGGACGGGCTGGGCGTGAAATCGGGAACGCCCGGCCTGCTCGTCGTCCGCACCAGCTTCGATGCGCAGGGCCGCGTGGTGGAATACGATCAGGAATACTGGCGGCACGACGCGATCCGGGTCCATGTGGACCTGACCGTGCGGCCCTAGCAGGTTCCCCTAGCCGAAGCGGAATTGCGCCAGCGCTGCCGGCAGATCGGCCACGGTATCGATCACCACGTGCGCGCCCGCCGCTTCCAGCCCGGCGCGCGCCCTGGCGATCCGTTCCGCGCGGTCCGCGGGATCGAGCGCGGCCAGTTCCGCCGCCGAAAGGCCGACACCGTTGCCGCTGGCGGCGATGCCAACGGTCCAGGTTCCGGCGGCCAGCCCCTCGGCAATGCCCACTTCCGCATCGTCCACCTTGACGCAGGCACTGGCCGGCCAGACCCCGAGTTCGACGAGATTGCGCCACAGCATCAGCGGGGAAGGGCGGCCTTCCGCCGTTTCGCCCGCGCAGACCAGCATATCGGGGGCATAGCCCTGTTCCGCCGCGCGCGGCAGGATGTCGACCATCATGTCGCGCGTATAGCCGGTGCAGGAACCGATCTTGACGCCCGCCGCGCGCAAGGCGCCCGCCACAGCGGCCGCGCCGGCGATGAGTTCGGCGCATTCGGCGGCCGCCGCGCGCATCATCGGGCCGACGGCGGCGAACAGTTCCTCGACCGCCGCTTCGCCGGGCGCCTGGCCGTGGCGATCGGTCCAGGCCTGGCGGACGCGCGGCGCGGCGAGGATCGAGGCGATGTGGTCGCTCTTGGCCTTGCCCATATCGGCGCGCGCTTCCGCCTCGCTCACCGGCACGCCGGCGTTCTCGAACACCTTGCACAGCGCCACCACCGGCGCGCGGCAGCCGAAATCGATCATCGTGCCCGCCCAGTCGAACACCACCGCTTTAAGGCCCGGAACCATCATGCTTTCCCCTGACTGTCGAAAAGATCGCCGACCACGTCCTCGGCCAGCGCGAAGGCGGTGGAGGCGCCGGTGCCGCTGGTAACCACGGTCAGCCGCACGCCCTCGGCGGGCGCGCGCACGATCGAATGGCCGGCGGCGGAGGCATAGGTCCCCGTCCAGCGTTCGAGAACGGCGGGTGGCGCGCCCAGCACCGCCGCGTACTGGCGCAGCATCGCCGCATCGATCGCTTCCACGGAAAAGGGATCGGGCGTCGGCGCGTAATCATGGCTGTCCCCCACGACGAGGCTGCCATCGGCGCTCTGCACCGCGATCAGGTGGATGCCCCAGCCCAGTGCCTTCGCTTCCTCGCGTTCCAGCCGGGCGCGCAAGGCCCCCGCTTCGGGCAGCGCGGCATAGCCAAGATAGCGCACCATGCTGAGATCGCTCATCACCGGCGAGGGCAGGCGCCATTCGGGGGCGGCAAGGCGCAGCATCTGCAGCTTGCAGCGGCGGATGCCTTCCTCGGCATAGATCGCGGGATAGAGCGTCGCCCAATCGTCACCCGGGCACACGAACACCGCCTCGGCTTCCAGCACGGTGCCGTCGGCGCAGATCACCCGGCCACTTTCGACCTGCGCGACCGCGACGCCATAGCGGAAGGTGACCCCGTGCGCGGCCACCAGCCACGCTGCGAGCCGCGGGATCGCCTCGCGCGATTCCACGCGCAAGTCGATCGTGCTGTGCAGGGCGCCGGCGGGGGCGCTTGCCTGCGGGCACAGTTCGCCGACTTCCACTGCCGTCAGTCGCCGGCAGCCTTCGGCCATTTCGGTTTCCATGAACGCATCGAGCACGCGGCCCGCCTCGGCCCGCTGCGCCACCACGAGCAAGCCTTCCTGCTCCACGCGGATGCCCGCCGGCCCAGCGACCTCGCGCCAGATCCCGGCGCTGCGCCGGGCAAGGTCCCACACCCGGCCGCGTTCCTGACCGGTCACCGTGACGAAGCCGAAATTGCGGATCGACGCGCCATTGGCCCGCGCATCGCGGTCGATCACCAGCACGCGCCGTCCGCGCCGCGCGGCCGCCAGCGCGTGCGCGAGGCCGACGATCCCCGCACCTACCACGATCACATCATGCATAGCTCGCCTCATGCCTCCTGCGCGCCCGTTGCACGAAGGTCATGGCCGAACAGCATGTCAGAACCGCGACCGCCAGCGATGCGGCATAGGCGCAATCGGTGGTGAAGCGCAGCCAGTCCATGTGTGGGGCAGCGAGGTTGCGCCACACCAGCAGCGCCACGCTGCCGACATAGCCCGAGGCGTCCGCCACGTAGATCAGGAAACCGGCGTTGCCGGCGCGGCCCAGCGCCGCGATCATCCGGTCGAACAGCATGGCGTTGAACGGGGTATAGGCCAGATAGACGCCGGCTCCGGTCACGATCATCCAGGCCAACGGTCCGATCAGTCCCACCTGGAACGCCAGCGTGCCCAGCCCCAGCGCCGCCGCGCCCAGCAGGATCAGGCCGTGCATGGCGATCAGCGCGCGCAGGTTGTCCCGCACCAGCATCAGCGCGCCCAACCCGGCGAGCGCGATCACCGCCACCGGCAATTCGCTTTGCGAGAAGATCGCCGCCGATCCCGAATAGCCGAGCGCATTCCACAGTTCCGCGGCGAAGTTATCGCGGAAATCGCGGAAGGCGGTGAGCAGGATATAGCCGCTGACCAGCAGCGCCATGGTCACGCCGTGATCGCGCATGAACGCCGCTCGGTCGGCCTTGCTCATCGGTACGCGGGCGGTGCGCTCGGCCTCGTCCTCGGGCGAAGGGGGCGGCAACCGTTCCAGCATAAACAGCGCCACCAGCAGCACGGGCACGAACAGCACGCCCGTCGCCGCTGGCATCCAGCGTTCCGTCACGCCGTGCTGCATCAGCAGCGTCGCCACCGACTTGACCATGCCGGAGGACAGGATGAAGCTGGCGCAGAGCATCGCCCCCAGCAGTTCGGACACGCGGCGCCCTTCGACGTAGCTGAACACCAGCCCCCAGATCATGCCCAGCGGCAGTCCGTTGAGGAACAGGCAGGGCAGGCCCCAGACCGGGGGCAGCAGTGCGAAGCCCACCAGCGCCAGCCACGACGCGCCGATCAGCGCGGCGATGGCGCGGGCGCGGCCGGTGCGGCCGAATTCGGCGATGACCTTGATCCCGACCAGCTTGGACACGGCATACCCCATGACCTGCGCGATCAGCAGCGCCGACTTGTAGTCCAGCCCCAGCGGATGCAGCCCGACATCGTCGAAGGTCGCCGCCGCGATCGGCTTGCGGAAGGCGTACATCGCGAAATAGGCGCTGAACGCGGCCAGTCCGCCCAGCAGCAGCATGGGCCAATCCGTGGCACGCGCGCTGGCCGCGCTATCGGAGGGGGATGGATTCGCGGGAATCATGCATCTGGTATGGACCAGATGTGAGGCAGTAAGGTGACACCTCGCCGTCAGCGATGGCCGCGCGTTTTCGTTCCGATGCTGGAGGTCCACGGGTGTCGGCGAGCGCTGGAAGTGGGTTTTTGATATGCATTAATGACAGGGGGGCGTCGCAAGGTTATGCGCGCCGGCGATGACCCTCGTGCGTTCCTTCCTGATGCGGCACCGCGCCTTCGCCATTGCGCTGGTCGCGGCAGCGCTGTGCCTGAAGGCACTGGTGCCGGCGGGGTACATGCTTGGGCAAAGCGCAACCGTGCTCACCATACTGGTGTGCGAAGACGGCACGGGCAGCCATGCCGCGAAGGACGTGGTCGTGCCGCTGAAGCGTGACGGGCCCGGTCCGTCCCCGCAGCAGCACAAGGGCGAATGCCCGTTTTCGTCGCTGTCCATGGCGTCGATGGCCGCGCCGGGGCCGGTGCTTCTGGCACTGGCACTGGCCTTCATCCTGGCGCTGGGCTTCGCGCCGGTCCGACAGCCGGCACGCAGGCGCGCGGATCGCATTCGGCCACCCTTGCGCGGTCCGCCCGCGCGCGCCTGATTTCCTCCGCGTTCGTCTCATAGGCTGCCGGCGTCTGCCGCCGTCAGCGAAAATTTTGCGCGCCGCTCTTCGGAGCGTGTGACCGCGCGCTTTGCGGGCTGCCGGCCTCTATCGGGCCGCCCCCTGAAAGGAATATCATGTCGTTTTGCGTTCGCCCGCTGCGGGCCTTTCTTGGCGCCACGTCGGCGCTCCTGCCCCTTGCCGTCCACGCGCAGGAGGCCAGCCAGCTTCCCCAGGTCGATGTCGAGGCGGGCACCCCGGCCGATGCCGTCGCCTCAGCACCAGTTACCGGCCGGACCTTGTCCGAGGCGGACATTCGCCGTCTCCAGCTTTCCACCAGCGACACGGCCGCGCTGCTACGCTGGATTCCCGGCGTCAGCGCCAACAGCGGTGGCGGCTTTTCGTCGATGCCGGTCATCCGCGGGCTGAACGAACAGCGCCTGCGGATCACGGTGGATGGCAGTCCGATCGATTTCGCCTGCCCCAACGACATGAATTCTCCGCTGTCCTACACCGATCCCCAGTCGATCCACGCGATCAGGGTCGTGCCCGGCGTCGCGCCGGTCAGCATGGGTGGGGACAACATCGGCGGGATCATCGCCGTGGAAAGCGCCGCGCCGCGCTTCGCCACCGGCGGCGGAACGCTGCTGACCGGCACGATGTCGGCCTTTTATCGCTCGAACGGCGATGGCTTCGGCGGCGCGGCGCAACTGACCGTTGCGGGCGAGCGGCTGAGCGCCACCTACACCGGCTCCTACACCCAGTCGGACCGTTACAAGGGCGGGGGCGATCTGGGCCTTGTCCGCTCTACCGAATTCGCCAAGACGGATCAGGCGCTCGCGCTGGCCTATCGGAGCGACATCGGCCTGTTCCGTCTCAAGGGCGGCTACCACTTCTCGCCTTACGAGGGCTTCGCCAACCAGGCGATGGACATGGTCTCCAACACGTCATGGTTCCTCAACTTCGGATACGAGGGCGAGTTCGACTGGGGCTCGGCGAAGTTCACCGCGGACTACCGGGATACCGACCACGAGATGAACTTCCTCAAGGACAAGATGCCGGCCAATATGCCGATGAACACCGAAGTGCACACCTTCAGCACCGCGCTGAGGCTGGAATTCCCCGTCTCTCGCCATGAAACGCTGCGTCTTGGCGGCGAGTATCATCACCAGTGGCTCAACGATTACTGGCCGCCGGTCGCCGGCAGCATGATGATGGGGCCGAACACCTATCTCAACGTCAATGCCGCGCATCGCAACCGGCTGGGGGCATTCGCCGAGTGGGAGCGGCACTGGAGCGATCGTCTTTCCAGCGTCGTGGGCGTTCGTCTCGATCACGTCACCATGAACACGGGCAATGTTCAGCCCTATTCCACCAGCATGATGAACATGGACGATGCGATGGCGGCCATGGCGTTCAATGCGGTGTCCCATGCGCGCAAGAACGACAACTGGAGCGCTTCCGCGCTGCTGAGCTACGCACCCGCCAGTGGCGTGGCGATCGAACTGGGCTATGCCCACAAGGCGCGCTCGCCCAACATCTACGAGCGCTACACCTGGGGCCGGGGCGCGATGTCCAGCCGGATGATCGGCTGGTACGGCGACGGCAACGGTTATTTCGGCAATCTCGACCTCCGGCCGGAACGCGCGGACACGGTAAGCGCGGCGATCGAGTTCCAGGGAGCGGCGCAGGGCTGGTCGCTGCGGATTGCGCCGTACTACACCCACGTCAACGACTACATCGATGCGGTGTTCGTCAAAAAGCTGACCGGCAGCATGATGACGGCTTCGCCATGGGTGCAGTTGCAGTTCGCCAACCAGCGGGCGGAGTTCTTCGGCGTGGACGTGTCCGGCCATGCCACGCTGCGCAAGGGCGCGGACCGCGACGTCACCACGCTGACCGCCTCGCTGGCCTACGTGCATGGCCAGAATCTAAGCGATGGCGGGCCGCTCTACCACCAGATGCCGCTCGACATCAAAGTGGGGCTGGAACACCGGCAGGGCGCTTTGGAAGCCGGCGTCGATCTTGAATGGGTCGCCGCCAAGAACCGCGTCGATGCCACGCGCAACGAACCCCGCACGGCCGCCTATGCGCTGGTCAACCTGCGTGTGGCCTACACGCTGGGACCGGTGCGGCTGAGCGTCGAGGGCGAGAACCTGTTCGACAAGGCTTACAGTCTGCCGCTGGGCGGGGTTTCGCTGGGGGATTACAAGGCCACCGGTACGTTGCGCCCGGTTCCGGGGCGCGGGCGCTCGGTCAATGTCGGCGTTGGCGTAAGCTTCTGACCATGCGTGGCGGGGGAGACAGGCCTTGGCCATTGTCAACGGTGGGCTTCGGCCCACTGGCCCCGCGCGTGGTGGCGCTGGTCGCCACCACGCTGCTTCACGCGCTGGCGGTGGCGGCGCTGGTGGTCGCGTACGGAGCCCGCGAAACAGGCAAGACGGCGCAACCCTTGCGGCTGACGCGGATGACCCTTTCCGCACCGCCGCCCTCCCGCCCGGTGCGGCCGTTGCACAAGCCGGCAGACGCACCCCGACGGTCGCCGGAGCGGCAGATCGTTGCCATTCCTGGCGCACGCGCACCGGTCGTGCCGGTTTCCGCTCCGCCGGCGTCGCCCGAAGGCGGCGCCTTGGCGCCCTTGCCTGTGCCGCACGCCGTGAATGCGGTTGTGGCCCCGCCCGAACCGCCTCCGCCGCCCATCGCCGAGCCGGCCGATATGCTGGCCGCTTACCGCACTCTGCTATCGCTCCACATCCGGGCGGGCAGACCACGCGGTTCCGCGTTGCGGGGCACGGTCCTGATCGCCTTCCGGATCGATCGCGGCGGTACCCTGGTGGCGAGCGACATTGCCGGGTCCAGCGGCGATCCCAATCTCGACCGGATCGCCTTGCGGATGGTGCGGCAGGCGAGTCCGATGCCCGCACCGCCCGCCGGCCTGACGGCAGCGCAATTGGCATTCGTCGTGCCTGTCGCGTTCCATTAGGCTGGTGCCGCGCGCGCCGCATATCGTCGCCAGATGACTGGCATCGAAAATCACGACCTGCTCCGTCGATCTAGGCTGTAGACTCATAAGCGCGGAGCCACAGGCGCATTGATGCGAGTTGGACCATGGCGAGGAAGTTCTCCACCAACTTATCGTAGCGGGTGGCGACGCGGCGGAAGTGCTTGAGTTTGGAAAAGAAGCGCTCAATCAGATTGCGCTCACGATAGAGCCGCTTGCTGAAGCAAGGCTTCCACTTTCGATTGGATTTGGGCGGGATGTTGGGCGTGGCGCCCTGTTCCTCGATCAGCGTGCGGATGCGGTCAGCATCGTAGGCTTTGTCGGCGAGCACGATCATGTGCGGCCCAAGGTGGTTGAGTAGATCGTCCGCGACTTGGCCATCATGTGCCTGCCCAGCGGTCAGACCGAGCCGGCTCGGGAGGCCTTGCGCATCGACGACCGCGTGGATTTTGGTCGTGAGCCCGCCTCGGGAGCGACCGAGACAATGATCTCGATCCCCCTTTTTGCCGTCGCAGCCTGTTGGTGCGCTTGGATGGAAGTGCTCTCGATCATCTGGATGTCGCCGTCATAGGCGGCGGTGATGGCGTCCATCATCCGGTCCCAGACGCCCGCTTTCCGCCATTGTACGAAGCGGTTGTAGCAGGTGGTGCGCGGACCATAGCGCTTGGGCAGATCGCGCCACGGTGCACCAGATCGAAGCACCCAGAAAATGCCGTTTAGGACACGCCGGTCGTCGACGCGCGGAACACCTCTCGGCTTGTTACGCAGCAGCGGTTCGATCACGCGCCACTCGAAGTCGGTCAGGTCGTATCTGCTCATACCACCGCTGAATCAGATTTCTACGGAATGTAAAAGGAATCTGCTTCCGTCAGCGCAGTTGCCGACATCGGGACAAAGTGGGAAGCTGCATTATGCAGGTCAGCGTCTATCAAAATGAAGTGGTCATTGGCACCGCCATCATAGAGCACCTCGATCCCCCTATGGGCGTCGCTTTCGGCCCGTTCTCACCTTCGGATCGGTATGATCGCGCCCAGCACGCGAACACCATCGAAGGCGACTATATCGACGATAAGGGGCAGCTACTGTCGGTGCATGCGGACCAACATGGCCCTCTCAACACCGCTTCGATCGCCATCCAGGATTGGGCCGATCTCGGAAAGGAACTGACCATCTGGTTCCGGGATGGTGGCGATTTCGCAGCATTGTTCTCAACGCATGACGATTATCGAGCTTACTACAGCCAGTAGGCACCGCCTGCGTATCTCCGCGTCTAATTTATGAGTTCACGACCTAATTGACTCGGATTAAATGAGCATTTAGGCGCTCGATTAAACAAGCATTTAAAATGCATCGAGGAGAGGCGCTTCATGGCCATCGATCCGCAAACCCCCATATTGGTCGGCGTCGGCCAGATCGTTCGCCATTGGGACGGTCAGGACATCGAAGATGCGCCGAGTCCGCTGGGGCTTCAACTCGCCGCGGCCGAGCGCGCGCTTGCCGACAGCGGCGCGGGCGAAGCGCTGCGCCAGATGATCGATGGCGTGGTCGTGGTACGCGCCAATCATGACTCGATCGAGGGCGTGCGCCATCCGTTCGGCCGCTGCGCCAACCCGCCGGTCACGCTGGCGGCGGGATTGGGGATCGGGGATGCGCGCTGCATTTATTCGGTCGTGGGCGGCGACCAGCCACAGGCGTTGGTGAACGAAGCGGCGGAAGCGATCTTCGCGGGCGATGCCAAAGCGATCCTGCTCGCCGGGTCCGAGGCGATTGCGACGATGAAGCAGGCGCTGAAGGCGCGGCTGACGCTCGACTGGTCGTACAGCGTCGATGGTCCGTGGGAGGACCGCGGTCTGGGGCCGCCGCTCCTGACCGACTACGAGCGCGTCAACGGGCTGGGCATGCCGACGCAGACCTATCCGGCGTTCGAGCAGGCGCTGCGCGCAAGGCTGGGATTGGATCGGCCCGGCTATGTCGCGCTCATGTCCGAGCTGTGGGAAGGCTTTTCGGACGTCGCGGCGATGAAACCCTATTCGCAATTCCCGCAGAGCCGCTCGCGCGATTTCCTCGCAACACCGGGGGACGGCAATTATCCGATCGCCGAGCCCTATCTCAAATGGCACGTCGCGCAGGACGCGGTGAACCAGGGCGCCGCGGTTATTCTCACCTCGGTCGGCACGGCGCGGCAGGCCGGAATCGATCCGGCCAAATGGGTCTATCTGCATGGCTATGCCGCGGTGAAGGACCGGCCGGTCCTGGAGCGGCCCGATCTGTCGCGTTCGCGCGCCATCGAGGCGGCGCTGCGGGGCGCGCTCGCGATGGCGGGCAAGACGGCGCGGGGCATCGAACAACTCGATCTCTACAGCTGCTTCCCCTGCGCGGTGCTGCTCGCGGCGGAGGTGCTGGGGGTGGATTGGCGGCACACCCCCTGCACCGTCACCGGCGGGCTGCCGTTCTTCGGCGGAGCGGGGAACAATTATTCGATGCACGCCATCGCGACGATGGCCGAGCAGCTGCGCGCGTCGCCCGGGCAATTCGGTCTGGTTCTCGCCAATGGCGGCTTCCTCTCGAAGGAAGCGGCCGGCGTCTATTCGACCGAGCCGGTCGAAGGCTGGCAACCGCGGCGCGACGATGGCGGGCAGCGCGCCATCGACAATGCGCCCGCGCCGACGTTGCTTGCCGAAACGACCGATGCGGTGATCGACAGCTATACGGTGACCTGGAAGAAGGGGCAGCCTTCGCGCGGCTATGTCATCGCCTCGAACGAAACGGGGCGGGTGCTGGCGCGGGTTCGCACGGGGCATCGCGCGACACTGGCGAGCCTTGCCGAACAGGATGCGATCGGCCGGTCCGTTCACATCGTGCATGAGAAGGGGGTGAACTTCGTCGAACCCGCAAGCAGGCTTGGTGAGCCCCCATCGGCATCGGGCCGGGCAGCGGGCCTGCCGGCACGGCGGTTCGCGCATGTGCTGATCGAGCGCCGTGGGCATGTCCTGGAGGTCACGCTCAACCGGCCGGAGGCCATGAATGCGCTTTTCAGCGCGGCACATTTCGAGCTGCACGAAATCTGGGATGATTTCGAGCGCGATCCTGACCTGTGGGTCGCGATCGTCACGGGGGCGGGCGACCGGGCCTTTTGCAGCGGCAATGACTTGAAAGTCACGGCGAAGGGCGGGGACATGTCGATCCCGCCGTCGGGTTTCGCCGGACTCTGCTCGCGCTTCGACCGGACCAAGCCGGTGATCACGGCGGTCAATGGGGTGGCAATGGGCGGAGGGCTTGAGATCGTCCTCGCGTGCGACCTTGCCGTCGCAACGGCAAGCGCGCGCTTCGCGCTGCCGGAAGTGAAGGTCGGCCTCTATGCGGCGGCGGGCGGCGTCCAGCGGCTGACGCGCCAGATCGGGCGCAAGGCGGCGATGGAACTTATTCTCACGGGTCGCCATTTCGGTGCCGCCGAGGCGCGGGAGCTTGGCGTCATCAACGATGCCGTCGAAGGCGATGCGCTGGACGCCGCGCGGGCGCTTGCCGAACGGCTGCTCGAAAATTCGCCGTCGGCCATCCGCGCCTCGAAGGAGGCGCTCAACACACTCGATAATCTGGAATCGCTCGAAGAGGCGCTGGCGGCCAACAACCGCATCTTCGGGCGCCTGATGCGCACGCGCGATTTCCGCGAGGGCGTCAGCGCCTTTGCCGCCAAGCGCAAGCCCGAATGGAGCGGATCGTGATGATGGCAATGGACGGCAAGCCCATGCTGGAAGGGATCAGGGTGGTCGATCTGACCAGCGTCGTCTTCGGCCCCTATTGCACGCATATCCTTGCCGAACTTGGCGCCGAGGTAATCAAGGTCGAGGCGCCGGGCGCGGGGGATGCATTCCGCTGGTCGGGCAAGGCCGCGGCGACGCCGGGGATGAGCCCCGGCTTCATGGCCATCAACCGCGGCAAGCAGTCGGTTGCGCTCGATCTCAAGGCGCCCGACGATCTGGCCTGCATGAAGGCGCTGCTCGAAGAGGCCGACGTGTTCGTGCTCAACGTGCGCGGCAAGGCGGTCGAGCGGCTGGGGCTCGATTATGACGCGGTGCGGGGGATCAATCCCAACATCATCTATGCGCATTGCGTCGGGTTCGGACAGGACGGCCCCTATGCCGACCTGCAGGCCTATGACGACGTGATCCAGGCCGCGACCGGGACGGCAACCTTGCTGCCGCGCGTCGATGGCGATCCGCGTGCGCGCTATCTGCCGTCGCTGATTGCCGACAAGGTCGCGGGCCTCCATGCCGCCTATGCGGTGCTCGCGGCTGTGGTCCACAAACTCCGGACGGGTGAGGGGCAGAAGGTGGAGATCGCGATGTTCGAAGCGTTCAGCCATTTCATGCTGCTCGAACATATGGCCGGGCTGACCTTCGATCCCCCGAACGCGCCCGTGGGCTATTTCCGCCAGATCGATCCCGATCGGCAACCCTTCCCGACGCGCGACGGCTTTGTCAGCATCGTGCCCTATACCGACGAAGCGTGGCCGCGCGTATTCGCGGTGCTCGGAAATTCCGAGTTTCTGAAGGACAAGCGGTTCGCGACCCGCAAGGCGCGGACGGTCAATCTGCCGCTGCTTTACCGCGAGATGGCACGGTTGACCCCGGCTTTCTCCACGGCCGAGCTGGTCGCAAAATGCCATGCGGCGCAAATTCCGGCGCAGCCGGTGCGCGATATCGCCGATATCATGGACGATCCCCATCTGGCGGCGACAGGCTTTTTCTCGCGTCAGGAGCATCCGAGCGAAGGGGGCTATTTCGCGATGGAGCATCCGGTGCGCTTTGCAAAGCCGCTCGAATCGGCCAAGCGTCATGCCCCGCGGCTGGGTGAACAGTCGGACCGGATCCGCGCGGGGCTGAAGAAGCAATGACAGGGGCAGCATGGCCGAGGACGTGACCGACCAGCCGGCAACGGCGCAGCGTATCGTCGATGCGGCGCGCGGCCTGATGATCGAGCGCGGGCTGCTCGAAGTGTCGATCGCCGACATTTCGGAGCGCGCCGGCACCAACGTCGCGCTGGTCAGCTATTATTTCGGCAACCGCGAAGGGCTGATGATCGCGATCATCGAGGGCGATGCACGGCGCGCCTCGGCGCATCTCGAACGCCTGCTCGCCGCTGATATTTCCCCGGCGGCAAAGATGGAAATCCATATCAAGGGATTGATCGAGGCTTACTTCGAACGGCCTTATCTCAATCGCCTGCTCCAGAAACTGCTGCGCGAAGCATCGCCCGAGGCCTCGGCGAAAGTCGGCGCGACCTTTGTGCGGCCGGTGATCGAGGCACGGCGGGCGATCATCGCCGAAGGAATCGCGTGCGGCGCGTTTCGCGCGGTCGACGCCAACCTGGTGAGCTTCGCAATCGACGGCGCCTGCGCGCATCTCTTTTCGTCGGTGCAGTCGCGGCACACGATCCTGGGCGATGGTTCGCTCGATCATGACCTTGTCGAACGCTACGCTGCAACGGTAAGCGAACTGATCGTTGGCGGGCTGCTCGCGCGTTAATCGGCGAGCGCGTCCGGCGTTGTTCACCGCGCCGTCGATCCGCCGACGACAAGAATGACCCTGTCCCGCAGCCTGCGATCAGGCAGCGCGGGCAATCGGCGGCCGAGCGGTGCCGTCGCCGAGATAGATGCCGGGGGCCGTGCCGAGCAGCTGGTCGCGCTCGAACGTCTGCACGCCGTTCACGAAGATCTGGCGATACCCGCCGGCGCGCGCCTTGCGCCGCCAGTCGCCGCCGGGCTGGTCGTGGACGACGTCGAACCGGTCCTGGTCGAAATAGAGCTCGGCAAGGTCATAGACGAGAATGTCCGCGGCCATGCCTTCGAGCAGCGCGCCGCGATCCTTGATGCCCATCGCGCGTGCGGGCTGATAGGAAAGGCGGTAGTGCATGTCCTCGAGCGAGAGGAAATCGTTGTCGCGCACGAGCCACAGGATCAGGTCGGTGGTCCACTGGCCTCCGCTGAAGTTCTTGGTATGCGCCCCGCCGTCCGACGCGCCCGCAAGAACGCGGCCGTTCGACAACAGGTCGGCGACTTTCGCGGGGTCGATCGCGATGCCGGGCGTCTTGAGTTCTATCCGCAGATCGCTTTCCAGCGCGGTGTCGATAAAGGCATCGACTTCGGTCTTGCCTTCGGCGGCGGCTATCTCGCCCAAGGTCTTGCCGAGATAGTCCTTCGC
This sequence comes from Novosphingobium sp. UBA1939, assembly GCF_002336885.1. Lineage (NCBI taxonomy): Bacteria > Pseudomonadati > Pseudomonadota > Alphaproteobacteria > Sphingomonadales > Sphingomonadaceae > Novosphingobium > Novosphingobium sp. UBA1939. Next base: position 77,264 of record NZ_DDFB01000137.1, read on the forward strand.
GTCGTTCGAGCCTTCGCCCATTCCGATCACGGTATAGTCGGCGAGCCCGCCCGCGGTCGCCTCGAACATGACCGGGTCATAGCTTTCATTGAAGCGGCGGCGGAATTCGGGATCGAGCAGTTTCGCGCGCTTATCGGCGGGATCCTTGCAGAAGGTCAGCTCGCGATAGACGTCGAGTGCGTCGAGCGAACAGCCGGGCGAGTTGAAGAGTTCGGTCTCGTTCCAGGCGCGGCAGATGACGGTGGCGGCGTACATCTCGACGCCTTCCTCTTCGTTCATCGCGTCCAGCCACGCCATGCTCTGGCGGTGGAGGTCTGGAGTATATTCGCTGACCGAGAACACGTTGTGCAGGATCGGCCGGCCAGTCTCGCGCGCCAGCTTTTCGCTGATGCTTCGGTCGCCGACCGGGCCGATCTGCGCGATGACCTGGATGATCCCTTCCTGCCGGTCCCGCAGCGCGCTCGCCATGGCGACGGCATCGTCGGGATGCATGATGTCGGTCGGCATCGCTGATCCGTCGATGTCGACATGGTTGTTCTCGTGCCCCATGAAGCTTAGCGACAGGCCGCACGCGCCGGCATCCATCGCCTCGTGAACCAGTTCCTTGATCGCTTCGATTTCGGGCGCGGTCGGGCGGCGGTGCTTCGCGTCCTCGCCCATCACATAGAACATCACCGCGTTGAGCGGCAGGAACATGGTGAGGTTCACCGCCTTGGGCGTCCGCCGCATCGCCTCGACGAGTTCCGGGAAGGTTTCCCATGACCAGGGGAGCGCGGTTTGCATCTGGATCGCGGGAACCTGCTCTGTGGTTTCCATCATGAGCATCGCGCGTTCACGATCCTTCGTGTGGACGGGGGCGAAGCCGAAGCCGCAATTGCCGGTAACGACGGTGGTGATGCCGTTCTCGCCGGCGTTCGAGCAGGCCGGGTCCCAGAAGATCTGCGCGTCATAATGGGTGTGGGTGTCGATATGGCCGGGGGCGACGATCAGCCCGTTGGCGTCGACGACGCGCGCGCTGCCGGGATCCGCAATGTACCCGATCCGCGCGATTTTCCCGTCCTTGATTCCGATGTCGGACCTGAAGCGCGGAAAGCGCGTGCCGTCGATGATCGTCCCGTTCTTGATGACGAGGTCGAATCCGTACATGACAATTCTCCCGGTATGTCGTTATGCGAGATGAATGCGACAAAAAATAAATTTCGTCAAATTTTGAGAGTTTCTGCGGGTTGGATGATGGACAACGAACTTGAAACTGACGTCGCGCGCCGGACGCAGGCCCGCATATTGGACGCCGCGAATCAGGTGATCGCGAAGGTCGGGTACAAGCGGTTGCGGATGGAAGCCGTGGCCAAGGGTTCGGGGATCACGCGCCAGACGATCTACAATTACTTCCCGAACAAGCAGCAACTCGCGACGGCGGTGCTGCTGCGCGACGGTGCGTTGGTGAACGAGCGCGCGAAGAACAACATTCCCGACGATCTGGAAGGGGAGGCGCTGCTGTCGGCTGCGGTGCTGGCGCTCGTCGATGCGGCACGCGCCATGCCGATCTTCGAAGGCCTCTTCGAGGAAGGCTCGATGGGCTACGTCAACGAACTGGCCGAGCACTCGCAGGTCATCGAGCGGATGATGCACGACTATTGGGCGCCGGTGATCGAACGGATCGCGGCGACGGGACGGGGACGCACCGATATTTCAGTCCAGCGGATCGAATGGTGGCTGAGCTTCGTCTATCGCGCGCTGCTTCAGCGCCCCGCCGAGGATCTCGACGATCGCGCCAGCATGGACGCTCTGGTCCGCGACTTTCTGGCGCCGGCGGTGATGGCGCGCTGATCAGGCCGCGATCGGCGTGACCGTCACCGGAATGCCGTCGATAAACGTCGTTCCCGAAACGCGCTCGACCGCCTCCGGCCCGAGCCCGAGCAACAGGTTGATGTTCGCGCCGGGCAGGGTGTTGGCATGGCGCCAGCCGCCATTGTGCCCCCATCCATGCGGATAGCAGACCGCGCCCTCGATAACGTCTTCGGTCACTTCAACCGCGACTTCGACGGCGCCATGTGCGTTCGCCACACTGGCCCGGCCACCATCGCTGAGGCCGTATCGGGCGGCGTCGGCAGGGTGGACGAGCAGCGCCGGCCCCTGCGAACGCGCCAGCTTTTCGGGATTGTGCATCCAGCTGTTCATCGACTTGAGCTTGCGCTGGCTGAAAAGCTTCAGCTCTCCGCCGTCGGTTGTCGCGGCCTGCTGGGCGGCGAAGCGCGCGAATTCGTCGGCGACGATCGGATGCCAGAGACGGATCTTGCGATCGTCGGTAGCGACATGGTCGGCCCAGCCGCCATAGGTGAGGGGCAGGTCGAGCATCGTTCCGTGCGGCATATCCGCAAGCTTTGCGAAACCGAGCGCTTCGTTCCCGCGCCGTTTGCCGAGTGGGCCATGCCGGAGCGCAAGCTCAACCAGCGTCAGCGGGGTGATCGCCATGCCCTGCCGCTCCAGCCAGCGCAGGCCCGGGGTCGGCGCGATCGAACCGAGCCCCATGCGCGCGGCGAGATCGCTGAAAATCGCCAGTTCCTCGCGCGCCTCGCCCATCGGCGGCACGGCCGCGCGGGCGTACTGGAGATAGGGCCGCACCATGTGCGACAGCCCGATTAGCGGGATGTCGTCCTTTTCGAGGAAGGTGGCTGCGGGCAGAATGTAGTGCGCGAAACGGTTCGTCTCGGTCACATAGAGATCGACCGAGAACAGGAGATCGAGCGATTCGAGTGCCCGTTCGAGCCGCTCGCCCCCCGGCGCGGACAGCACCGGGTTGCCGGCGATGACCATCATGGCGCGAACCTGGCCTTCGCCCGGTTGCAATATGTCGTCGGGCAGCGCGGCGGCGGGCATCAGCCCCGCAACGACCGGCAGGTTGCCGATCCGCGTGCGGTGCTCGCCATAGCCCGAAAGCGGCTCGGCGCCCTCGGCAAGCGGAAAGGCGCCGAAGGTTGACCCGCCCGGCTTGCCGAACTTGCCGCCCGCGATGTTGATCGCATCGAGCAGCAGGTTGGCGATCGTCGAGAAACGGCCGCGGCACAGGCCGACCCGGCCGTACATCGCGGCGCGCGGCGCGGCTGCAAAATCGAGCGCAAGGCGTTCGATGGTGTCGCGCCGGATGCCGGTGGCGGTCGCGGCCTCGTCGAGATCGACCTGGGTGACGGCCGTGCGCAGATCGTCCCAGCCGGTGCAATGCGCGGCAAGGAAGGCCTCGTCGACCGCGCCTGCGCCGATCATGACCTTGAGCATCGCCGCGTGAAGCCATGCGTCGGCATCGGGCTGGATCGCGATATGCTCGTACCGCTTCGCGGTTTCGGTCCGGCGCGGATCGATCACGATCACCCGGCCGCGCTCGGCAATGGCGTCCAGATCGTGGCGCATCCGCGGCGCGGTGAGCAGGCCGCCGTGCGATACCAGCGGGTTGGCGCCCGTTATGATCAGGAAATCGCAGTTCGGCAGGTCCGGGATCGCGTTGCGAAAGGCGACGCCATAGAGAATCCAGCTCGCGAGGTGGCGCGAAGTGCTGTCCTGTGACCCTGCCGCGTAGAACTTGCTGCTGCCGATCCTTGCAAGGAACCATTGGCTCGACATGAACGTGTCGGTCGAAAAGGCGCCGGGATTGCCGAAATAGGTTGCGACTGCCTCAGGCCCGTGGGTGTCGATGATCGCCTTCAGCCGCGTCGCAATATCGTCGAGCGCCTGATCCCACGAAACCTCGGCGAATTCGCCGGGGCCGCCGACACGTTTCAGCGGCCGCAGCACGCGGTCGGGATCGTTGGCTATGTCGATGATCGCCGCGCCCTTGACGCAGATATGCCCCTGGGTGTGCGGATTGTCGCGATCGGGTGTCAGCTTGACCGGGCGGCCGTCCTCGACCGTCACCACCGTCCCGCAGAAGGCCTCGCAGAGCCGGCAGAAGCTTGTCGTCTGGGTCCGAATCGGGGCGTTGCTTGCCAATTCCCTCTCCCTCCAATTCGCCGGAAACCTGCGAAATCGCTCGCTTAAATGAGCGTTTAAGATGCATGTTGACAGAATAAAATACGACGAATATCTATTTTTGTCGTGTCGGGGTATGAGCTACAGCGGCTCGGACTGGCAAGCGGAAAGATGAAGCGAAAAGCTTCACGATCTGGAGGGAGACGAAGATGCGTAAGGCTGTTCTGATGGCCAGTGTCGCCATCGCCACGATGAACGTTTCGCCGGCTTGGGCGGAGGAAGCCGGCGCGCCGGCCGCGGAAGACGGTGTGACCGCCGACAGCGGGGAACTGGCCGATATCGTCGTGACCGCGCAACGCCGGTCCGAAAGTCTCCAGAAGGTTCCGGTCGTGGTGACCGCGGTCGAGCCCGAAGTGCTCGGGGCGCGCAACGTTTCCACCCTGCAGGACCTGCCCAAGCTGACGCCGTCGCTGACCGTCCAGAATCAGGCGAGCAACGTCACGCCGTTCATCCGCGGCGTCGGCTCCACCGTCACCGGAGCGGGGCAGGCGGCCAGTGTCGCAACCTATGTCGACGGGGTCTATATCGCGACCCTGACAAGCGCCGCTTTCGACCTCGACAATGTCGAGCAGGTCCAGGTGCTCGAAGGGCCGCAGGGTGCGCTCTATGGCCGCAATGCGACCGGCGGCGCGATCGTCGTGACGACCAAGACGCCGCGGCCGGGCGACCCCATTTCGGGCCGCTTCCGCGCGGGGTACGGCAATTATAACAATCGCGAGGCGTCGGGGATCGTTTCGGGCGGGCTTGGCGAGATGTTCGCCTTCTCCGTCAACGGGTCGATCCGCAAGCGCGACGGGTACATCAAGAATCTCAACGCCCCGGGGGCGGGAACGAGCAACGCCGACTTTTACGATCGCGATTCCAAGTCGATTGGCGCGGTTCTTGTCTTCAAGCCATCGGAGCAGTTCAACCTCGTGCTCCGCGCGCAACATTTCGAATCCGACGATCGGTCGGGTCAGGGCTATCAGGCGGTCGGGCTCGACCTCAACGTGCTGGGTACGGGCCTCAACGGATCGCAGCTTTACTATGCCGGCTTTCTGCAGAGCTTCGGCGTTTCGCCCGCCGACGCGTTCGCCGCGGCGGCGAATTTGCGCTTCAGCGGTGAACATGGCGCGACTTACGAAAACGAGGCCAACGGATCGACCCGCGGCATATTGCGGCCGGGGCCGGCGGGCTCCTTCGTTCAGCTCAATGCCGAAACCTATTCGGCGAAAGCCACGCTCGATCTCGGGTCGGTCGAAATAAGCTCGTTGACGGCATACCAGACGGCGAAGTCGTTATCGGCGACCGAGATTCTGTTCGCGGACCCGAAGAGCTATCCGGCGGGCTTTCAAGGCGGCTCCGTCGGCTTCACCGGCGACTTTCCGTCGCGCACCTGGCAACAGGAACTGCAGGTCGCTTCGGTGAATTCGCCCGTTCAGTGGATCGCCGGCATGCTCTACCTCGACGCTGCCGGCGATGTGTTGCTCACCGGCGACCTGCCGCCGCTATCGGCACTGACCGCCGACAATCGCTGGCAGAACAGGTCCATTGCCGGCTACGGCCAGATCACCGTGCCGATAACCGACAAGCTGAGCATAACGGCGGGCGGGCGCTACACGGACGAAAAATATACCAACACCGATTTTCTGTCGCTTGCCGATCCCAGAAACGTCTTCGGTATCCCCAACCAGGGCCGACAGGAGCTGAAAGGATCGAAGTTCACCTATACCGGCCGCATCCAGTACGACACCGGCGGCATTCTGCTCTATACGGGCGTCTCCACCGGGTTCAAGGGCGCAACCCTCTCGAACACCAATCTGCTCAGCCCCGGTGTGAAGCCCGAGACGATCACCTCGTTCGAAGGCGGGGCAAAGATCCGCTTGTCGCCCGATGCGCGCCTCAACATCGGCGCGTTCCACTACAACTATGGCAATATCCACATTGCCTATACGGACTCCGCGAGCGGATCGAACATCCTGGTCAACGGAACCGGGGCCAAGATCACCGGCGCGCAATATGATCTGCTGTGGCGGGTCTCGCCGATGTTCACCCTGCGCTCGAACGGCCTGGTCCTCGACACCAGCTATGATCGCGACGTGGAGTCGGCGGGCGGGGCCGGGGTGCTGTTCATCAAGGGCAACCGGCTGGCGGGGGCGCCGAAGTTCGTCGTCTCGCTGGGCGCGGACGTCAAATATCCGATCGGTGATGGCGAACTGAAGCTGTCGGTCGATGCATCGCACAACGCCGGGTACTATTTCGACGCCGAGAATCTGACAGGCACGGGCGGGGCGACGGCGCGCAGCATGCAACTCGTCGACGCCAGCCTGACCTATACAGCGCCCGATGACCGCTGGCTGGTTTCCTTGTACGCCGCGAACATCACCAACGAGAAATACTTCGACAGCGGCCTGCCGATCAGCGGGATCGTCCGCAACGCGCGCGCCGCGCCGCCCGCGACCTATGGCGTGCGCGTGGGGTTCAATTTCTGATGGTGATGATCGCGCCGCCTATCGACGACGACGCGATCGTCGCGCCCGCGACCTATGCCGATCCCGATGCCTATGACCGTCTCTTCACCCGGCTGCGAGACGAGGACCCGGTACACTGGACCGAACCCTCGGACTATCGTCCGTTCTGGAGCGTCACCCGGTTCGCGGATATTCAGGACGTGGAGCGGAACGCGGCGCAATTCCTGAACGCGCCGCGGATGATGTTGCGGCCGGTTTCGGTCGAGGAGCAGGTGCGCAAATTAACCGGCGGCAGCGCGCTGATGCTGCGCGATATCGTCCATATGGACGGCCGCGATCACATGGCGCACCGCAAGCTGACGCAGGCGTGGTTCATGCCGGCGCGGTTGAAGGCGCTCGAAGAGGATCTGCGTGCGCTCGCGCGGCAGTTCGTCGGCCAGATGGTGGAGCGTGGCGGAACCTGCGAATTCGTCGACGACGTGGCGGTGTGGTATCCGCTCCGCGTCATCATGCGTATCCTGGGCGTGCCGGCCGAGGATGAGGCGCGGATGCTCGTCCTGACGCGCGATATCTTCGGCCCCGACGATCCCGACATCCGCAAAGGCCCCAAGCCCGATCTGGCGGCGACGATCAAGGGTTTCAGCGACTATTTCGCCGAGCTGACCGAGGCGCGGCGCCGCGATCCGTCGGACGATATCGCCACCCTGCTTTCGACCGCGACGGTTGACGGGCAGCCGATCGGCACGCTCGAACTGATGTCCTACTACATCATCATCGCAACCGCCGGGCACGATACGACCAGTTCGACGATCGCGGGCGGGCTGCTCGCGCTGCTGCAGAACCCGCCGGAGATGGAGCGGCTGCGCGCCGATCCCGCGATCCTTGCCGCGGGCGGCGTCGACGAGATGGTGCGCTGGGTAACACCGGTGAAGCACTTCTTCCGCACCGCGGTCGAGGATTGTGAGCTGCGCGGAAAGACGATCAGGGCGGGCGAGCATCTGATGATGTGCTATCCCTCGGCCAACCGGGATGCCGACGCCTTCCCCGACCCGTTCCGTTTCGACCTCTCGCGCCCGCCGAACCGTCACCTAGGGTTCGGCTATGGTCCGCACCTCTGCCTCGGCCAGCATCTTGCCAAGATGGAAATCCGCATCTTCTTCGAGGAATTGCTGGCGCGCGTCGATGCGATCGAACTCGCTGGTGATCCGGCCTGGGTCGCTTCCAATTTCGTCAGCGGGCTAAAGCGTCTGCCAATCGCCTACAAGGCGCGATAGGGTCGTTCCATGATCCGGATGCTGTTCTGCCTTCATCGGCTGCCGTCGCTCAGTCTCGAAGAATTCCAGACCTACTGGCTGGAAACGCACGCGCCGCTCGTCGCGCGGCATGCGCCGACCATCGGCCTGGCGCTTTACCGCCAGCATCACCGGCTCGATGATCCCGTGCTCGGGGGCCTGCTCAAGGGAAGGCTGGCCGATCAGCCCTTCGATGGCGTCGCCGAACTCGGCTGGAACAGCGAGGCCGATCTGCTCGGCAACGGCCACGACCCGGCGCGGCGTACCGCCAATCGCGAACTGTTCGAGGACGAGCAGCGCTTTATCGACCTTCCGCGCTCGCCCATCTTCTTCGCACGCTCGCACACGATTGTGGGAGGTTAGACCGCGCGCGCATTCCGGCGTGGCCGGAGCGGCAGCTATCCGACATGATCGGCTTGGCAAAATATGCCGACCGTCAACCCATTTCAGCAGCGTGTGCCCGGCCCCCCCCCCCGATCTTCGAAGCCATCGATGTAATCGACGAACTTTGCCCAGTGCGGTACCGGAAGATCATGAGCTCATGACGGCTTTGCCCGAACCTTTCCTGCGCTGCGAATGGCCGCAAAGTTCGTCCGATCGCCACCGGCCGGAATGAGAGCGGGTGTGTTCACACACCTGCGAGATAGGCTGCGCAGGCAAGGTCCTGTACGATCGAGCCGAGCGACTTGTAGATCGTGACGTCCGCCTGGCCCAGGCGCCCTGGCGTGTCGCCATTGAGGACGTGCCCGATCTCCGCCAAGACATGATCGTCCGTGACAAGTCCTGCCTCACGGGCGTTCAGGAACTCGGCGCCCTGTGCCAGAACGCCTTCGCGGTGGTCGGGGAAGAACCGGGCACGGGCGACCAGTGCGTTATCGATCTCGGCCGGACCTAGCCGGCTGGAGCCTACCACGTTGACATGCGCGCCGTCGGGGATGTCGCGCGAAAACAGTATGGGCACGTCGGCCGCGGTGACCGTGCAGATGATGTCGGCCTCTGCAACCGCGGCGGGAACGTCCGGTGCGCTACGCGCGCACAGTTGCAACTCGCGTTCCACGCGGCAGGCAAGCGCCGCCGACCTGGCCGGGTCGCGCCCCCAGATCGTGACCCGCGAGAGCGCGCGAACATGGCGGATCGCGGCAATGTGCTGCCACGCCTGCTCGCCGGTACCCAGCACGGCCAGTTGGTGCGCGTCCCTATTCGCCAGGGCATCGGTCGCGACGGCCGATGCGCATCCGGTGCGGATGGCAGTCACTTCGCCGCCTTCAATCACCGCCGTCGGGGCACCGGTTGTGCGGTCGAAGATGACGATCACGCCCTGGTGCGAGCGGCCGCCCGGCGCATTGGGGAATATGCTGACCACTTTGACGCCGAAGCCAGCACCGTCCATCGCCCCGGGCATTACCCCGAACATGTCGCCTTTGCCCAGATCGATGATCCCGCGCAAAAGCTGCCGCGTGCGCCCTTCAGCCAGAGCGATCATCGCTTCGCGCACCAGCGCGATGCAGGTGACGTGGTCGAGTCGGCGTGCGACTTCTTCGCGATCGATCAGCTTCACCCGGTCACGCGCCCCATACGGCTTCGGCATAGCGCACGAAGTTCAGCCCCATGATCTTCTCGATCCGCGCCTGGGTCCAGCCCTTGCCCTTCAGCAAGGCAATCAGGTCGCGGAACTGCTGCGGCCCGCGCAAGTCGACGACGAAGGGATAGGTGTCCGCCCGCTCTCCCGCCGCGCTGATCCCGGCTGCCTTACGCTCCGCGATCTCCTCGGCGAGCGCGGCCTGATAGGCAACGAGGTCGTCGATCTGCGTGACCGATCCGTCGGTTCCGATGCCAACGTGATCCTCGCCGCAGACATTCACGGCATGGTCGAGATGCGCGACGACATCGGCAGCGCGGGCGTGTCCGGTGGGATTGAGGAAGGGCATGAAATAGATGCCGACAAAGCCGCCACGCTCTGCGACCAGACGAAGCTCCGCATCCGTCTTGTTGCGCGGCAGGTCGGTCAGCGCACGGCATCCGGTGTGATTGATCGAGATCGGCTGGGACGAGGCCAGCGCGGCATCGAGGCAGGTCTGTTCGCCGCTGTGCGACAGGTCGACCATTACCCGGTTTGCGTTGCATCGCGCGATCACTTCGCGGCCGAGTGCGGTGATGCCGCGGTTCTCCGGCGCCATCGATCCGTCGCCGAGCAGGTTGGCGGGGTTATAGGTCAACTGGAATACGCGCACGCCAAGCCCGGCGAAAATATCCACGCGCGATAGGTCCTTGCCCATCATCGCGCCGTTCTGGAAGCCGTAGATCAGCCCGATGCGTCGTTCCTGCGCGGCGCGGCGGATGTCCGATGCGGTATAGACCTTGAGCACATCGCGCGCGTGCTTGCGGACCAGCGCATCGGTCGCGGCGATATCGCGCACCGAAAGTTCAAAGGGATCCTCCTCGCCCGAGACATAACCCAGCGTAACGTTGATCGCCGTCAGGCCCGATGCGTGGGCTTCGGCCAGCACGCGCGGCGAGAGGTCAGGGACGAGATTGCCTTGCGGATGGTTGGGATCGTCCATCCCGCCGAGCGCATTGACGATAAGCATTGTATGTCCTTGCGCGCTCGCCTTGCCCGCAACGCCCAGCGCGGCGACCGCTGCGGTTCCCGATGCCGCGCCCAGAAAGGTGCGCCTGTCAGTCGTCATTGTCGTTACCCATCTCGTCGGCCGTTACCGGGCGATAGTCTGCCCGGCGGTATTCGTGACCGCGCTTTACCGTCATCTGCACGCTGCGGATATTGCCGATGTCGGCGAGGGGATCGGCAGACAGCACGACGAAGTTCGCGAGCTTTCCTGATTCGAGCGTGCCCATGTCCTGTCCCTGTCCCATCGCCCGCGCGCCGACGGCGGTGGCCGAATGGATCGCAGCAAGCGGAGACATGCCCACATCGCGGACGAGGAACTCGATCTCGGGAAAGACATCGGGCCACTGGCTTCCGGCACCCGCTACCGAATCCGTGCCGGCGGAGATCGGTACGCCAGCGTGCCATGCCTGTCGCGTCAGACGTGTCGTGGTCGGGCCGGTGCAGCGCAGCGCCTTGCGTTCCGGATGGGCCGCCTGCTCCTTGTCATAGCGCACGAACAGGCTGCCGGTCGCATCGAGGATCGTCCCGCGGCGCGCCATATCGGCGAACAGACCAGCCATGACCGGGTCATCGGGTTGCTTTAGAAGGTTTTCGTGGACCGGTGTGTGATCCTCATAGGAGGACAGCATGACCGGCTCGGCCTGATAGGCGAGGTAGCAGACATGGCTAACGGAATCGACGCCCGCGTCGATGACATCGGCCGGGCGGGTGGGGAAGACCGCGCTATGCGCCCACACGAGCATGTGCTGGCGATGCGCTTCATGCGTGATCGCGGCGATCAGGTCGGACGGCAGGTCGGCGTATATTTTGATCGCCGCGGCGCCGGTGCCGCGTGCCATGCTGATGGCGTGCACGATGTTGGTCTGCTCGTCGATCGCCTGCATCCACGGCGCGGTTCCCGGCGTATAGCCCTTGCTCACCGAGCCGACGCGGGGGTCGGCGAAGAAGGGGCGTCCGGCAAACACGGCGACATAGGCGATGTCAGGCGCTGGAATTTCTCCGAAGCGTGCCTCGCGTGCCAGTTCGCCGACCAGCCTGATGTCGTCGGCCATGTCGCGCACCGCGGTCACGCCGCCAAAAAGATCGCGCCGCAGTCGCGCGCGCGCCCTGACTGGCTCGGGCGGCGTTGCCATGTGCACGTGACTGTCGATCAGGCCAGGGATGACGAAAAGGCCGGATAGATCAACACGTCGCGCGCCGGGTTCGTCCCGCCCAGTCGCGCTACCGTGCGGGACGATCGCGACGATGCGTTCGTCCGAGACGATGATGTCCTGATGCGTAAGCGCCGGTGCGCCGGTTCCATCGATGACGGTTGCATCGGAATAGACGGTGTCGTGCGGGGGTGGTGCGGCGCGGCTCGCTACCGCATGGAGAAGGGAGATGCCTGAAAAGGCTAGGGCGATTGCTCGCAATGGTCGCAGCTTCATCCCTAAAGCATTTCAGTGGTGGAGATTCTGGTCAATGGCGATGCTGGATGGACCAGCATGCCTGCGCTCGACAAAATGAACGAATGCCGTTGTCGAAAAGCGATTTTCGATCCTTGAGTCCTTATGTCGCCGACCTCGGAGAGCGGTTATCCCCAAAGCGCAATCTCTCCGCGCGCTAGCGTTTCCGGACCTCCTGAAAGGCCTGCTCGCGGTAAAGCTCGTTGGCGGACGAGGTGCCGAACAGCATCGGTGGCTGGCCGGTCCCGCCGCGTGCATTGAACATGGTGCTGAGGTGAACCCCGCCGGTGCGACCGTTCCAGTGCCCCCGCGCCGGCATGCCCACCTCGAGATAGCGGCCGCCCATGCCGAGGACGACATTGCCGAAACCTTCGAGGTCGATCGTGTGCGTGCCGAGCGCGGCGGCGTCGAAGGTCACGCGCGCATCGCGCATCGTTATGCCGTCGAGCGTCACCCCGAAGCGCGCATCCAGCGTCAGGGGGCGGGCCAGTTCGCCGTCCCGGATGACGAAGCCGGTGCGGTTGCGCCTGCCTGAAAAGGTGATCGACTCGCTCATGCTGAAGATCAGGTCGGGTCCGAACGAACCGACGAGCCAGAAGAAGGTTGCGAGCGCGGCCTCGGGATCGTCGTGCTTGCGCACCCCCCAGCTGTGATCGCGGTGCCCGAAGCCGTCGACCGTCCATGTCCGGTCACCGATCCGCATGGTTCCACGAACCCGCCCCGCAACCTCGGTGTGCATCGCCGCGAACTTTTCGCGGAAGCCGCCGGTCAGACCGGACAAGGCCCAGGCATCATAGTGCGGATGAAGATTTTCGACATGCAGATCAAGCGCGCAATCATCATCCTTGGCGGTCCAGCGATTGGTCGCGCTGTCGAAGGTCGCGGTCAGAAAGCCGTCGATCGCGAAGCCGTTCGCGAAGCGGTCGCCCTCGCGCATCGGCACGTCGATCCGCGAACGGTTGTAGCCGACGCCCGGCCCCACGACGCCGAACGTGCAATTGCCCGTCCCCAGATTGGGGTGGTGGCCGATGCGGATGAAACCGCCCAATCCCTGCTCGATATCCTGAAAGCAGAGAACGACGCTTTCCTGCCAATGCGCGTCGGGTTCGGGGGCGTGCGGCCACTCGTCCTCGACCGGCAGGATGATGATATCCCCGGCGGGAATCATGCACCGATCCCCGGAACCAGCGCCGCGAGGCGCTTGCGTGTCGCGGTCCAATAGGTGCGTTCGACGTCTTCGAGCTCGGGGGGCAGGCGGCTCATGCCCATCGAGGCGAAGACCGCCAGGCGCCATTCGCCCAGCACCTGTGCGAACTCCCAGTCGTCGAGCTTCCCGCGCGCTTGCCGGTAGGCCGCGATCATCTCGTCGGGCGTCGGAATGCCATCGACGGGCGGCGCGAGCAGCGCGAAATGAGCGATCCCGGCAATCTGATAGGCAAGGTCTGCTTCCCCGACGCCATGGTGCGCCAGTTCCCAATCGAGCAGGGCCACAACCTTGCCGTCTTCGCCGTACATGAAGTTCGATATGTTCGCGTCGCCATGCGCCAGTTCGGGGGCGCGGTGGCGCGGCGCGTGCGCTGTCAGCCAGTCGGCGACCGTCTCCAGCGTCTGGCGAATGTCGCGGTAGAAATCCGCCTTTGCATCCTGCGCGGCAGGAGGGATCGTTCGCCGCAGCTCGGTCAGTGTCCAGCCGATCTCGCGATCGAGATAGTGACCATCGCCCCCGCGCTGCGCGAAATGCCCGTCGGCGAGACCACCGGGAGAGGTCGCGTGTATCAGCGCGAGCGTCCGCGCCGCTTCGAGCAGCATGGCGTGCCGACCGGCCGCGTCCACGGCCATGTAGGGGCCTTCGTTGAACGGCATGGTGCTTGGCGCGATCCCCTCGATCCGTTCCATGAACAGTCCGGGCTTGCCGTTCACCGCGCCATCGGCGTCGAGCCACAGCGCTTTCGGAACCGGAAGCCCGCGCGCGTGCAGGCCCTGCATGATCGAGAATTGGGGCGGCAGCGAATATTGACTGAAGAACGCGCCGCCGAGATCGTAACGGAACACAAGCCGCAGCGGTGCCTCGCTTTCGCCCGCGATCTCGGCATCGAACAGGATCGTCCCGCTGGAGGCGCCGGCCGAACGGCGCCCCGCGTCGATCCGGATCGCGCCAATGTTTCCGCCGAGCGCCGCCTGCCGGTTCAGAAAGGCCCTGAGCCGTTCGGCGACTTTCTCGTCGTCTCCGCCCTGCGTTGCCCCGGTAATCGCCCGGCTTGCAGCGAGCGCGCTATCGTCGACCATCCATCTCTCCCGCGCCGCCGTGTTGCGACCCGAACAAGAAATGTGACGAAAAGATATTTTTGTCAAATTATCAAAATCGGATCGCGACGCCTGGACCGCGCCGGTAATTGGTCCTGACGCTGGCAAGGTCCATGCCCATCGCAGCCCTGTCATGGCCGCGCCCGCTTCGAGTTCCAAACCTGCTGTGCTATCGAGCGGTTCTGGCGTGGGAGGCGTGCTTGCAGTTCAACCGCAGAGATCTGTTTTTCGGCGCGGCCTGTCTGGGGACGGGTCTTGCCGTGTGGCCTGGCCTTGGCGCATCTGGCTTAGGCTGGGCGCGCGCACTGGCCCAGGAGGCGGCAGACCCTTTGCGGCTGTTCGATCCCGAGCTGCGCGAAGCGGCGCGCGGGATGTTGCGCCAGACGTTCCCACCACCCACGCGAGAGACGCTGCCGGCGATGCGGGCCTCGTGGGCTCCCCCGCCCCTCCTCGATGCGCCCGCGCCCTCCGTGGCGTTGCAGACGATCCCTGGCCTGGCCGGGGCGCCTGATGTCGCGGTCGAGGTCATCGGCGCAAAGCCTTCCACATCGGGCCGTCCGGCCATTCTCCACATCCATGGCGGTGGCATGATCTCTGGCCGCGCGAGGAACATGACCGCGTTCTGCCAGACCCTGTCGGCGGAATTCGATGCGGTGGTGGTCAACGTCGATTATCGCCTGGCTCCCGAAACGCCGTTCCCCGGCCCCGTGTTCGATAACTATGCCGCGCTGGAATGGATGGCGGCGAATGCCGGACCACTCGGCATCGATCCCGCGCGGATCGCCGTGATGGGGGAAAGCGCGGGCGGAGGGCTTGCCGCGCTGGTCGGGCTTATGGCGCGCGATCGCGGCAAGGTGCGCGTCTGCCACCTTGTCATGCTTTATCCCATGCTCGATGACCGCACGGGATCGACGCGAACCGCGCCGTCACACATCGGCACGGTGGGGTGGTCGGCCCAGGCGAACCGGTTCGGGTGGTCCTGCTTTCTCGGCGTTCCCGCAGGATCGGCCAAAGTGCCTGAAAACAGCGTTCCGGCGCGCGTTGCCGACGTGGAGGGGCTGGCCTCCTCCTTCATCGGCGTGGGCGCGCTGGACCTGTTCGTGGAGGAAGATCTCGATTTCGCGCGACGGCTGATCGCGGCCGGGGTGCCGACGCGCGTTCACGTCACGCCCGGCGCCTTCCACGCTTTCGATTTCGTGGTGCCGCAAGCCCGCGTTTCCCGCGAGTTCACGCAGGCCTGGAAATCGAGCCTGCACGCCGCGTTTGGCGCGCCGGCCTGATCACGGACCGCTATTGCCCGAGATGCTTGTCGAAGAACTTGAGGATCACGTCATAGGCTTCCCGTGATTCCGGCATGTTCGGCTTGTAGAAGAAGCCGTGGAACAGGCCTTCCCAGACGTGAAGGTCCGCATCCACGCCCAGAGCCACCATGCGGCCGTGCGTCCTGACGGCGGAACTCAGCTCGAATCCGCGCGTCGCGGTGATGATCAGCGTCGGCGGAAACTGCCGCAGCACTTCGTCGGACGATCCGGGGGACACAAGCGGATCCCTGGGATCGGCACCCGCAAAGTAGGGCAGGGAGGTCCATGGCGCATCGGCGCTGGGGGGCCATTTGGGGGCCGGGCGGGCTTCGCCGACAGCCGCCGTCATATAGTCCGCATCGCCCCCGAAGCCGTTGGCCGAGGTGGTAAGGCCGGCGCAGAAGATGCCGACGGCCCCTGGCCTTGGCAAAGCGTGCTTCTGGAACCAGGCGGTCGCCATGCCCGTCAGCATGCCACCGGCAGAGCAACCGTAGATGCCGATGTTCGCGGCGGGATAGGTTTTCAGCAGTTCGCGATAGACCTGCGCCACGTCCTCGCTGGCAGCGGGGAACCGGTAGGCCGGTCCCTGGCGGTAATCGACGGAAACCACGCGCACCTGGCCGAGCGCCGCCACCGGAATCGATTCGAGTTCGGCACATGCGGGAAAGCAGCCCATGAAGCCGCCGCCGTGCAGGTTTATCAGCACGCGGTGCGCATTCCTGGGGGCAACGCCGGCCTTGGGCGCATAATCGAACACGCGGACACCGCCGAGCCTGCGTTCGGTCATGTCATAGGCGAAAGTCGATTTGGCTTCGGCGAGATAGGGCTCCATGAACACCGGGACGCCATTGTTCTGACGCACCTGTTGCGGGCTCTGCATCGCCTTCAGGTGATCGGCGACATAGCGCTTCGCTTCCGGGCTGAGCATCGCCGATACCGGCAACGTCATTGCGGGAACGTGGACCGTCCCGTCGTCCTCGACACGGACCTGCGGCGGCGGCGTGTCTTGCGCGTGAATCGAGGGCGAACCCTGAAGGAAAGCCAGCAGCGCCACTATCGCGCGCAGCATCCTGCTTGCACCCTTTGCCGGTCTGGTCATGCGCTCGATCCTCTCCTGCGCGTTCGTTCAATTCGTGGGACGGCTTTCTGCCGGCCGCGCCGTGATGACGAAAGCCTGCGTAATCGATTGCATTATCCGTCGCAAGGTGTAAGAAATCGATTACGCAGAGTGCGCTCCCGCTTGAAGGAGCGAATGGCCGAGAGGATTGCAGGTGGGTTTTACGCGACGAACGTTCGGCATCGCCGCGCTGGGAGCGACAGCCGCACCGGCGATATTGGCGGCTGGAGTTGGCCGCGCGGGAGCGAGCCCCGCGATCGCGAGCGCCGATTCGGACGGATTGGCCATGGTCGATCCGGAACTTCGCGAAGGCGCGAAGCTGATCCTTTCCCGCCCGTTGCCCGATCCGCTCGATCACAAGGCGATCCTTGGAATGCGGGCGAAAGCGCCGCCCCCACCCGCCGCGCTGCCGTCGCCCGCGCCGGCGGTCGAGCTTCGGCGAGTGCCCGGTGCGCAAGGCCAGCCGGATGTCGGCGTCGCGGTGATCGGGGCGCGGCGCGATGGCGTGCTGCGACCGGCGGTGCTGCATATCCACGGTGGCGGCTTCATCGTCGGCCGGATGGAGGACACTTTTCCCGCATCGCAGACCCTTGCCGAGGAACTGGATTGCGTGGTGGTGGAAGTCGATTACCGACTTTCACCCGAGACGCGGTTTCCCGGGCCGCTGGAGGATTGCCATGCGGCCCTGGCATGGCTGCATGCCAATGCCGAAGCGCTGGGCGTCGATCGGGATCGTATTGCGATCAAGGGCGAAAGTGCCGGTGGCGGGCTGGCCGCCATGCTGGCGATCGCCGCGCGCGATCGCGCGAGCGTGCCGTTGTGTTATCAGGTGCTGATCTATCCGATGCTCGATGATCGCACCGGCAGCATCCGGCGTGTTCCGCCGTTCATCGGAACGATCGGCTGGAACGAGGCGGGCAACGTTGTCGGCTGGACCAGCCTGCTGGGGCAACCCGCGGGCATGGCCTCGGTGCCGCACGGCGCAGTGCCGGCGAGAGTGGAAAACCTGGCCGGCCTGCCGCCGGCGTTCATCGGCGTGGGCGCGATCGATTTGTTCGTCGATGAAGACATCGCCTATGCGCAGGCGCTGATCCGGCAGGGCGTGCCGACGCAGATGCTGGTCATTCCCGGCGCTTACCACGGTTTCGATTTCATCGCGCCGGCATCCCGCGCGGCCCGGACGTTCACCGCTTCGTGGAAGCTCGCCCTGGGGGCGGCTTTCCTGAAGGGGAGTGGAGACCGGCCCGGGGCATAGCGGTCGCAGGGGTGTTTGGCTTCCGTGCACGGTTTGACATCAAATGCGTAATCGATTACTCAACTGCAAAACAAGGGAGGGTATCATGAAGGCTCACCAGCATATTCAATCTCTGCACACGCGCCTGCTATGCGCTGCGGCGATGGCGGCCTGCGGGGCGGCTTGCGGGATTGCTCCCGCGCACGCGCAGGAAACCGCCGCCGACAAGGCGAGCGACACTGCCAGCGCAGAGGAAATCGTTGTCACCGCCCTGAAGTCCGGCTCGGTCCGGCTCGACAAGGTGCCGCTCGCGATCCAGGCGTTCAGCGGCGATACGCTGAAGCAGCGCAACGTGCGCGACGGGGCGGACCTGATCCAGTTGATCCCCGGTGCATCGCAGGCGCAGGAAATCGGTGCCGGCTATCGCATCTTCTCGTTCCGTGGCTCGGGCGCCGGCGGCCCGATCGGCGATGGCCTGATCGGCTACTACCTCGATGACACACCGTTCGGCGTGCCGAACAACCAGGCGG
This sequence comes from Novosphingobium sp. UBA1939, assembly GCF_002336885.1. Classification (NCBI taxonomy): domain Bacteria; kingdom Pseudomonadati; phylum Pseudomonadota; class Alphaproteobacteria; order Sphingomonadales; family Sphingomonadaceae; genus Novosphingobium; species Novosphingobium sp. UBA1939. The sequence continues at coordinate 95,586 of NZ_DDFB01000137.1, forward strand.
CGCCGCCGGTCCAGTACTTCGACATCGATCGCGTGGAAGTCCTGCGCGGGCCGCAGGGCACGCTTTACGGGCTTGGCTCGTCGGCCGGCACGATCATCTACCACACCAAGAATCCCGATCTCGAGAAGATCACCTACGCGGGCGAGCTGGAGCTTTCGGGCACGCGCGAAGCAGGCGATCCCAACTACCGCGGGGCAGGTGCCTTTTCCGTTCCGCTGGTGCCGGGCAAGCTCGCGCTGCGCATCAGCGGTGGCTATGACCGCCGCGCCGGCACGGCCGACATCTATTCGGGCGCGCCGACCGGCACCCCGCGCGAGAAGGACGCCAACTACGTCATCTCCAAGGATATCCAGGCGGTGCTGCTGTGGAAGCCGGACGAACTGACGACAGTGCGCGCGCGGGGCTGGTACTTCAGCACGGACCAGAAGTACCTCAACGTGATCAACTCGCTTGATCCGCCCTATGCCGCGTACCAGGGCGACGTGGTCGGCTATGACCGCCGGCGCGCGTGGTACGTCTCGAACACGATCGAGCGCGAGATCGGCGATTTCACGCTGACCAACGCGACATCGTACCAGAAGTCGCTGCCCGGCGGTTTCCAGGTGGGGCTCAATCTGGGCGCGCCGCTGGGCATCGGCGTGTTGAACAACGGCGGCGATGCGCGCAGCTTCGTCAACGAACTGCGTCTTGCGACAAACGGTGCCGGCCCGTTCAAGGGTGTTGCGGGCGTGTACTACCAGAACGCGCGCAGCCTCTATACGTTCAATCTGACGTTCCCGACGCTGGCCCTGAACGGGCGGACGATCACCAAGACCGAAAACGCGGCCGTGTTTTCCGAAGTGAGCTACTCGCTGTTCGATGGAAAGGTCGTGCCGCTGGTGGGGCTGCGCTACTTCAAGGATCACCGTTCGTCGGATTCGGTTTCGAACGGGGTGGGCGTGACCAGCAAGGCTACGCCCGATGCGCTGACCTGGCGCGCGAACCTGGCGATCAATCCATCGCCGAACTGGATGCTGTTCTTCAACGCGGGCACCGGTTTCCGCAGCGGCATCCTGCAATCAAAGGCGCAGGCCGACGCGGTGATCGCCGATGGCGTGCCGAGCAGCATCTCGCTGACCCCGGACAAGCTGCGCAACCTGGAAGTGGGGACCAAGGGATCGCTGCTGGATGGCGCGCTGCACGTCGCCGTCAGCCTCTACGACATCAAGTACACGAACATCCAGAGCGCCTTCAACACCTCGATCGGCCTCTCCGCCTTCGCCAATCTGGGCGATGGCAAGGCGCAGGGTATCGACATGGAGCTGTCCTGGCGCACCCCGCTGCGGGGGCTTACGCTGAACGCCATCGGCAACGTCAACAATTCCAAGTTCACGCGCGTCCTGCCCGCCTTCTCGGGGGCCGATCCGCGGATTGCCAATGGCTTGCGCCTGCTCAACACGCCGACGCACAACTTCCGTCTGGACGCGACCTACGAGCATGACATCGGCCGCGCCGTGCTCTTTGCGACGAGCTCTGCGACGTTCGTGGGCCGCTCGCGCCTGGGCGATGCCACGGTCAACGAGATCAACCCGTATGAGCTCTATCAGGCGAGCATCGGGGTGCGGTTCGACCGCTACGAGGTGCGTCTGTTCGGCGACAATCTCTCCGACTTGCGCGGACCGACCTCGGCGAACGGCCCCACGCTGCTCGCAGGGCCGCGCCCGCGCACGATCGGCGTGACGTTCCGCCTCAATACCAACTGACCGGAGACGTGGCGGCACCGGCTCCCGCGGGAAAAGGTGCTGCCGTTCCGGGGGCGGGAGCCTCAGCCATGGCGCGGCGTGAAGACACCAGCGAGGGACTCGATCGTCGGGGACTGATCAAGGGCGCGGCGGCGGCGGGCCTGGCGCTTGGCTCCGCGCCCGCGGCTGCTTCCGCCGCCGGGAGAGGCGAAAGGGCCACGAACGGCGTGGTTCCCGACGACGGGATCACGACCGACATGGCGCTGGCTACGGCGCGCACGGTCAACGGACGCATTCGCGGATATCGCCAGGGCGGCGTCCTGATGTTCAAGGGCGTGCCCTATGCCGCGTCCACTGGCGGGGCAAACCGTTTCCAGCCGCCGCAACCGGTCAAACCGTGGCAGGGCGTTCGCTCCACGCTGCACTACGGCCCGATCGCGCCGCAGGACAAGGGAACCGGACGGTTCAACGATGAGGAAGCCTTCATCTTCCGCTGGAACGATGCGGTGGAGGATGAAGACTGCCTGCGCCTCAACCTGTGGACCGCCGGATGCGACGATGTGCGCCGCCCGGTGCTGGTATGGCTTCACGGCGGCGGCTTTGCGGCCGGTTCGGGGCATGACATTCCCGCTTTCGATGGCGAAAATCTTGCGCGCACCGGCGAAGCCGTGGTCGTCACGCTCAATCACCGCCTCAATGTCCTTGGCTTTCTCGATCTTTCCTCCTGGAACGAAGACCTGCGGGATTCGGCCAACGCCGGCATGCTGGACATCGTGGCGGCGCTGCGCTGGGTGAAGGACAACATCGCGGAGTTCGGGGGCGATCCCGCGCGCGTCACCGTGTTCGGCCAATCCGGCGGCGGGGCCAAGGTGAGCGCGCTGATGGGAATGCCGGCGGCGCGCGGCCTGTTCCATCGCGCCGCCATTTTCAGCGGCTCTTTCGCGCAGTTCAACACGCCGGAGCGCAGTGCCCGGCTTTCCGCGCTCCTGTTGCAGGAACTGGGCGTGCGCAAGGGTGATCTCGCGGGGCTTCAGGCCATGCCCTACGCGACCTTGCGCGCCGCCGCCGAGCGCGTGACCGCTAGGATCAACCCGCCGTTCGATGGGTTTCTCGACGTTCGCCGTCTGCCGCAAATGCTGAACTTTGCCCCGGTCGTCGATGGCAGGACGATCCTGCCCGATGCAGTCGATCCGGCTATGCCTCGGACCATGCCCGAGGTGCCGTTGATCATCGGATCGACGCTCAACGAGTTCGTGACCGGCATCAACAATCCCGACGTGAACGCCATGGATGCCGAAGGCCTGCGCGCCCGGGTCGAGAAATTCGCGCCCGGCCGCGCCGGACCGGTGATAGAGGCGTTCCGGCGCACGGCGCCCGATGCGGCGCCTTTCGCTCTATGGTCGCGGATCGCCACGGCCCCGATCCGGCAGGCGGTGATCGATCAGGCGCGGCGGCGTGTCGCGGCCGGGGCTGGAGCGACTCATCTGTTCTGGTTCACGTGGCAGACGTCGATCCTTGATGGACGGCCGATGGCGTTCCACTGCCTCGATATTCCCTTCTGGTTCGGCAACGCCGGGAAGTGCGCCTCAATGACCGGCGGAGGGCGCGGGGCACTCGATCTGGCTGGCAGGATGTCGGGCGCGCTGCTGGCCTTTGCGGCAACCGGCTCGCCCGATACGCCGGCCTTGCCGCAATGGCGGGCGGTTTCGGCCGGCAGCTTCCCCTCGCTGCGTCTGGACGGATCACCGCGCATGGATGCGGAAAGCGACGCGGCCGAGCGTGCCAGCCTGCGGTGAGGCGGAGCAGGCCATTGGCCGGTTGCGCAACCGCGTGTAGGTGTTGCGCCGGGGTATCGAGGGCTTGCGCCTGAAGGCTTGAAGCCGGGACACGAAGGATCAGATGGTCAGCGTCAAGAATCTCAAGGAATTTGCCGAACTGGCCGGTGTGTCGACGGCCACGGCCTCGCGCGCGCTCACGGGGTCGGGCCGCGTCAGCGACGAAACGCGCAAGCGCATTTCCGCGCTCGCCGAAAAGCTCGGCTACCAGCCCAACATCGCCGCCCGCAACCTCCGCACGCAGCGCACCATGACGATCGGCGTGCTCGTTCCGCTGGGCCACGAAGCGTTGCAGCACCTTTCGGACCCGTTCTTCAACACGATGACAGGCTTTCTCGCCGATGCCTTCGCCGAGAACGGATACGACATGCTGTTGTCGCGCGTGCTGCCACGCAACGACCGCTGGATGGACCGCTTCATCGCGAGCGGGCGGGTCGATGGCATCATCGTCGTCGGCCAGTCGGACCAGTTCCATATCATTGAAACCGTTTCGCGCCGTTATCGCCCGATGGTCGTGTGGGGCGGCCATTCGCCGGGCCAGCATCACTGTTCGATCGGTTCGGACAACCGGCTGGGCGGGCGGCTGGCGGCCATGCACCTTGTCGAACGCGGTTGCACGCGCATCGCCTATGCCGGGCCGGTGGATGGTTCGGAATTTGGCGAACGTATCGATGGCGCCCGCATGGCCGTGCTGGAAGCGGGTCTGCCGCCGTTGCAGGAACTTCCGACGCACTTCGAGCCCGATGCCGCCTACGCGGATGTAAGGCAGAAGCTGGAAACCTTGTCGGAGATGCCCGACGGGATCGTCGCCGGCTCCGATGTCACCGCGATCAGCGTGATCCGCGCGTTGCGCGATCTGGGGCGGCGGGTACCGGACGATGTCAGGGTCATCGGCTACGACGGATTGCCGATCGGTGAGCATATGTCGCCCCCGCTCAGCACCATCGACCAGCAACTGCGCCACGGCGCGCAGCTTCTGACCGAAACCCTGCTGCGGCGCATCGGCGGAGAGGAAACGGCGTCGCAGCAGATCGAGCCGCGGTTGATCGTGCGCGCATCGAGCTGAACGGGCCAGTATCGCCCAGCCTATCGGCTCAGCCTATCGCTCAGGCGACCACCCGCGATGTCGCGCCATCTAGCGCGATCCGGAAGAACGGCGCGGGATAGCCGGCGAAATGGGCTCGGCGCTGGCTGGCCTCGGTGATCGACCCCATGTCGCCGATGCCCGGGTAATCGGCGAAACCGATCACCTGCAGATCGTTCATGACCCACCAGCTGTATTCCTGCGCGGGGCATTGCTCGGGTACGCTCGCAACAAGCCCCGTCCCGTTGAGCAGCGTGAACGGTCCCAGCGGGGTCGGCGCCACCGCGCCATAAAGACCGGTCGGCCCGGCCGCGCCGTCCTCGGCGAAGACCTTGCCCTGTGTCGACCAGAACAGGTAATAATTGCCATCCACCGCGCGCATGTGCGGGCGTTCCAGCTCGTTGTTCAGCCCGGCCGCGTTGAGCACCGGCGCCCGCAGGGTCCAGCCGGAGGTTTCGCCCTCGCTCGCCGTGGCGACGCCGATGACGCCGGTCCAGCGCGAGGAAGAACGTGCGCACGATCCGGTGAAGAACAGGAAGTCTCCGCCGCCGCGCGGATCACGAAAGAACCCGGGATCGCGGAAGCCGAGGATTTCTCCCGCCCGCCCTTCCGTCTGGTCCGCGACCCTGTAGTGCCGGCCGTCCGCGATGATGACTTCCGTCAGCCCGGACCAGCAGGATAGCGCAAACGTGCCATCCAGCGCTTCGAACCCGCATTGCGCCGCGAACAGCCGTTGTTCCAGACTGGGCGGGGTGACGCCGCGCCGCCCGGCGGCGGTGAAATAGACGGTGAGCAACCCGGCCGTCTCGTCGAGAACGGCCGAGCCCGACCATTCCCGGTCGCCCGGCGTAAAGCCATCGGGAAACACCGGCTGGTGCAGGGTCCAGCGACCGCCCTTCTCGCTGGCGAGATGAATGCGCGCGATGGCATGGCGCGCATCCGGGTCTTCTCCCGCCCGAGCGGTCAGCACCATCCACAGCGCGGCGCCGTCGAAGCGCGGAAGCGAGCCATCAGCCCGTTCGACCGGCCACATGTCCCACAGGTCGAAGCCGGGCACGCGCGCGGTTCCGTCCAGCGTGAAAGCCGGGATGGTGCTGTCGGATGTCAGGGCGAGGGAGGACAGGTCGGCGGCGGTCCACATGGTGGACTCAGGCATACCACGATTGCCGTTTGCGGTGACCATGGTCGCCATACTGAAATATTCCTCTCGCTTGCCTTGGCGAGGATCGGTCCTCGCGTAAACGTTACACTAAAATTCTCGAACGGCGCCTGTGTCGCTGTCGGAAGCAGCCCGCTTCCGCTTATACCTGTATTGAAAACCTCGTAATTTTGCCGTTTCCTGGTTGATGGCAATTCGCGCTGGCCAATCTGCGTGACCGATCCTAGGATAGAGCAATCGATTACGCAATCGTGCATTTTCAGGGGATGACATCGGTTCCGGGAGGTTGGCGTAGGTGGTTGGCAGTGGCAGGATGGCCGCCGGTGGCGTGCCGCCCGGTCCTGCCTGTCGCGGACTGAGGTTGTATGCCGGAGTCGGATGGTCGGAAGCTTTCCGGCCTGCCTGTTGCGGGAGAATGGAATGGAATGGCCGATCAACCGCAGGCAGGTGCTGCTGGGGAGTGGAATGTTGCTGACGAACGGGCCGGTGCAAGCCGCCAGGGAAGCCCTGAAGATCCCGCAGGGTGCGGGCCAGTTGTCCGCCGCGTGGCTGGAGGCGCCTGCACTGCCGCTTTGGGAAGGGCAGCCGCCCGGCGCGCCGAAGGTGGCGCCGTCGAAGTCTGCCACGCTCGATCCCACGTTCATCACCGGGGTGATCCGGCCCGAAATACGGGTGTTCCGTCCGCAGAAAGGCAATGGTCGCGCCCTGCTGGCGATCCCGGGCGGCGCATACAATTTCGTGTCGAGCCGCAACGAAGGACTGGACGTTGCGCGGGTGTTCACGGGGCTGGGCTACACGGTGTTCGTGCTGATCTATCGCTTGCCGGGCGAAGGCTGGGCCGATCGCTGGGACGTGCCGCTGCAGGATGCGCAGCGGGCCATGCGCCTCATCCGGTCGCGGGCGGTGCACTTCGGCATCGACCAATCCGTTGCCGTGGTGGGGTTTTCCGCCGGCGGACATCTGGCGGCTTCGCTCATCACCAGCGGCAGGCACGCGGTCTATGAAGCGCGCGATGCCGCGGACGAGCTGGACCCGGTGCCGAGCTGCGCCGGCCTGATCTATCCGGTCATCGCGGTGACGCCGCCTTATACGCATGCGCTTTCCGCGCAGACACTGCTCGGCCCCGCGCCGGAGCCAGCCTTGATCGCCCGCCGCTCGCCTGCGCAGCATGTCGGTGCCGATACGCCGCCGACGTTTCTGGCTCACGCCATCGATGACCAGGCGGTTCCCTATCAGAACACGATGTTGTTCCTGGATGCCATGCGGGGCGTGGGACGGCCGGTGGAAGCGCACCTGTTCGAGGAGGGCGGGCATGGTTTCGGCATTGGCCCCGCAAACGCGCCGGCGGGGCAATGGCCGTCGTTGCTCCATGCGTTTCTTGGGCGGCACGGGGGCTGAACGGCATGGCTCCGGTCAGGCGCCCGTCGGATTGGCGCGCGCTCTGGCCACCACGCGCCGAAGGTTCGCGATGTCGACCGCGCCGGGGATCAGGTAGGGGCCGACAAGGATGCCCGGCGTACCCTTGAGGCCCATCACCGTGGCATAGAGATTGGTACGCGTGATGGCGGCGTCGATATCCTTTGCGTGGATCGCAAGGTCGCCTTGCAACCTGTTCCAGTCGATCCCGGCCCGATCGGCCGCCGCGCGCACCCCTTGAGAGGTAATCCGCCCCGGGGTCTGCATCATGGCATCGTTGAACGCAGCGTGCCTGCCCTGATAGTTCGCGGCGATTGCCGTGCGGGCGGCTTCGACCGATCCCGCCCCGAATATCGGCCAGTCGCGATAGACGACCTTCACTTTCCGGTCTTCGCGCAGCAATTGCTGGATCACCGGGTGGATCTGCTTGCAGTAAGGGCACTGGTAGTCGGAGAACAGCACGATCGTGACGTCCGCGCCGCGCGGGGCGACGGTTGGTACCACGGGATCGTTCTGCAACAGGGCGCGGATGTTGGCGGCGGCCTGCGTATCGTCGGTCCCGCGCCCGGGCGCTGCGGCCAGCGCGGCCCCGGTCGGCAGGAGCAGCGCCAGCGCGGCGATTGCGGCAAGGCCGGCGTGCATCGTATTCTTCATGCAAGATCCTTTCAGACCGCTCGATAGCGGCGACCTACTCGTCCGGGTAGCTGGTTTCCCCTCTGGCGCCTGCGATAGTTCGCCCGGTTGGTGATGACGGGATGGCAGAGTGACGGTCGCAGGCGTCTGGGAGAACGAGTACGGCTCGCGCATGATCCTCGCGGTGGAGGAGAAGCCTGCGGGCAGCGGCGCGATCTGGGGCGTGTATGAATCGACCACCGGATCGACGGGCCGCTACCTCGTGACCGGCCGTCGGGGCGGGACCGCTTCCGGCGGGAACGGCCAGCCGCTTGCTCTTGCGATCGCATGGCGTTCGGTCGGTGGCGATCCTGCCGATCCGAGCTGGCATTGGGCGTCGGCGATGGCCGGCCAGTATCATGACCAGGATGGCGGAGCGCAGGTGACGGTCAATCATCTGCTCGTGGCATCCGGGGAGTTTCCGGGCCTGTGCGGCCCCGGCCTCTATTGTGACAAGCTCACCTATCGCAGGACTTCGGATACCCCCTATGCCGGGCTGCCGCCGGCGGGGGTGGCCGTTCCCCATCCGGCGTCGGGCGTCTGGAGCGGCGCGGACGGCATGCGGCTTGCTCTCCGCGTGCTGGCCGAGCCGGGTGGGCGCGTCGCGCTGGTGGACGGTTTTCTGGAGCAAGACGGGCGCGAAATCGCCATCACCGGCTTTGCCGATCTGGACGGGCAGGCGGAGGAAAGCGACCGGTGTGCGCTGGCGATCACCGCTTGCGACGAGGCGCGGAACCGGACGGTCGCGATGGGCGGCTGGCTGGAGGGGGAGGCGGGGGTGCTCCTGCTGCAGGCAATGACCGGGCATGCCACGCCGTTGGAGGGCGCCTACCTCCAGACCTCGCTTTGGCCACTGTCGCTGGTCCGGCGCGACGGGCCGTGACGTCGCTGCCGCCGCCACGGGAAGGGGAGGTTGCGCCGGAGCGCGGGGCGGCACACTATGCGGCGGCAAGCAGGGATGGCGCGGGGCCATCCGGCCAGCGTCGAGGGGGAATGCCCAGCACCGGAACCGCCAGTGACGCCCAGCGGATGCTCCAGCTCAAGCTGGAAGTGCCGCGCATGCCGTCGAGCGTGGTCCACCGCGCCCGGCTGATGACCGCGCTGGGATCGGTGGCGGCGAGCCGCCTGGTTCTCCTGACCGCGCCGGCCGGCTTCGGCAAGACCACGCTGCTGTCACAATGGCGCGATCATTTGCGCGACGCTGGCGGGCGCGTGGGCTGGCTGACGCTCGACGAGGGCGATGCGGACGTGCGCCGCTTCATGATCGGGGTGATCCGGGCGCTGGAAAGCGCCGATGTCGACGTGGGCGATCTGGTGGCGCAGGCCGACCGGGGCCTGACCGAGATCACCATCGACAGCGCGGTGCGCGAATTGAACGCGCGCCTGGCCGGCAGCGGCGCGCCGGTCACGCTGATTCTTGACGATTATCACCGCGCGTCCGCCCAGCCGCTCGACGGGTTCCTCGGGCAGTGGATCGCGCTGCTGCCCGAAGGCACGCGCCTGCTGATGAGCACGCGCCGCCGACCGGATATCGGGCTGCACCGCCTGCTGGGCAGCGGCGCGGCGGTGGAGATCACCAGCGACATGCTGCGCTTCACGCCGTCGGAATCGCGGCAGGTGCTCGATGTCGGTCTGGCCGAAGCCGATCGCGACGCGCTGGCGGAACGGACCGAGGGTTGGCCAGTGGCGCTGCAGCTTGCCCGCCTGATCACCTTGCAGGGCCAGGGGCAGGCCTCCGGTGCGCCCGCTCTGGGCCGGCTGGCAACGCGGGGAGGGCACTTGTGGAGCTTCCTTTCCGATCAGGTCCTGCGCGGGCTGACCGAGGAGGCGGTCGATTTTCTGCTGGAAACCTCGATCCTCGAACGGTTCAGCGTGGAGATCACCGATGCGCTGCGGGGGCGGGACGACAGCTGGCGGATCATGGAGCAGCTGGAGCCGCTGCAATCGTTGCTGACACCGCTCGATGCCGACGCGATCTGGTATCGGTATCACCATCTCTTCGCCGATTATCTCCAGGCGCAGTTGCGCCAGCGCAGGCCGACGGCGGTGCCCGCGCTGCACTTGCGCGCCTCGGAAGCATTCGAACGGCGGGGACTGCTGGACGAGGCGGTGCGCCACGCCAGCCTGGCCGGCGATTTCGCGCGCTGCGCCGAACTGGTGGAGCAGGCGGGCGGCTGGCGGCTGGTGCTGTTCGGCGGGATGGGACAGCTCAACCAGCTGCTGGGTTTCATTCCTCCGGCAGAGCGCCTGTCGCACCCGCGCCTGCTGCTGGCCGAAGCCTACGTGAAGCTCAAGATGGGTCTGCTGCGCGAGGCGCGATCGACGTTCGATCTGGTGGCCCTTGATCCGGGTGCGCCGGCGGGTGACTGGCCTGCTGGGGACTGGAGCCTGCTGAACGATTACGAGCGCGATACCCTCAACATCAACGTCCTGATCCGCACGTACGAGGACAATACCGTCGACGTGCCGTTCCTGTCGTTCTTCGAGACGATGCGGCAGCGGATGCCGGATGCCGACGGACTGACGCGCGGCGTGCTCGATTGCGCGGGGGCGGTCGCCAGCCTGTGCGCGGGCCAGCTGGCAAGGGCGGAGGATTTCGCGCGGCAGGCGATGGGCGCGATGCGGTCGGTCAATTCGGTGCTGGGCCTCAACTACTGCTTCCTGCACGCGGGCCTGTCGTGCGCCTATCGCGGCGAACTGCGCAGCGCCACCGCCTATCTCCAGCGCGCGAAGGCGATGGCGGTCGAGAACTTCGGCGCGGACAGTGGCCTGAAGGCACTGGCGGAGACGCTGCTGGCGCTGGTCGAGCTGTGGGGCGACGGGCGGTTGACGATGACCGCGCAGGAGCTTGACGAGGCGTTCCGCCATGTCTGTGATTACGATGGCTGGTTCGAAATCTATGCCGCCGGGCTGGATAGCCGCTTCCGCCTTGCCTGGCTGGCACAGGATAGCGCGGCCATGGACCGCGTGATTGCCGATGGCGATGCGCTGACCCGCGCCCGCGGGCTGGAGCGGCTGGCGAGCATCGTCCAGGCGCAGCGCCTGCTGCGCCATGGTGCGGCGGGCGAGACAGCGCAGGCGCAGCCGCTGGCGGAACACCTCGCCGCCCGTTTCCCCCTCGGCATCTGGCGCGACAATCCCGTCCACTGGCGCGCCGGTGTGGACGTGGCGTTCGCACTGGGAACGTGGCTGGCGATCCGCGATCCGGCGCAGGCGCGCGAACGGGCGGGCGACATGCTTGCCTGTGCCCGGGCGATCGGCGCGCGTCCCTATGAAGTGCGCGCGCATCTGCTGCTGGCGCGCATCGCCGCGCTGGGCCGGCGGCCGGACGACGCCATGGGCCATTTGCGCGAGGCGGTGGAGCGCGCTGCCGGTGAAGGGATCGCGTTGCCGTTCTTCGAGCAGCCCGAACTCGCGCCGCTGATCCGCCGGCTCAAGCGCGCGCTGTGGGACGGCGGCGGCAATCCCGTCGAGGCCTCGTTTCTGTCCTCTATCGACGAACGCATGGCGGAGACCGGCCCGGCGGACGACAGCCCGATCGCGGTGCTCAGCACGCGCGAGCAGGAGGTCGTCGCCGAGCTTTCGCGCGGACTGACCAACAAGGAAATTGCCCGCGCGCTCGACATGACCGAGCACACCGTCAAATTCCACCTCAAAAACATCTTCGCCAAGCTGGGCGTGGACCGTCGCGCCCACGCGCTGTCTGCCTTGCGCGACACCGGCTGGTCCTCCCGCGCCTGACCCTTCGCCCGCCGCCGGACCTCCCCGTTCGGGTAGGTCCGCCGCCGCCTCCACCGATGGGTAGCTACTCTCCGGGGCAGCTTGTTCGTGACCGCCCGATGACGGACCTTGCCGGAAGAGACACAAATCCGACCAAGGGGGGTCCAATGTCCGTTCGTAGCACGATACGCCTGTCCGCCTGCGCTTCGGCGCTCGTCCTGTCCGCCGCCGGCGTGGCGCACGCGCAGCAAGCGCCGGCGGAAGAGGCCGCTGCCGCGCCCGCCGACCCCAGCCAGATCGTCGTGATCGGGCGTGGCCGCCTGGAAGCGCTGCAGCAGGCGCCGCTGTCGGTCACCGCCTTTTCCAGCCAGGCGCTGGAAGATGCGCGGGTGAAGGGCGTGGCGGACTTCATCGGCATCACGCCCAATATCTCGATCGTCCAGTCGCAGAGCGCGGGCAATTCGTTCGTCACCATTCGCGGCATCTCGCAGGTCCGCAACGGCGAAAGCCCGATCGCGGTGGTGACCGACGGCATCCAGCAGATTTCCGCGCGCCAGTTCACCAGCGACCTGTTCGACGTGAAGCAGATCGAAGTGCTGCGCGGCCCGCAAGGGGCGCTTTACGGGCGCAACGCGATCGGTGGCGCGATCATCGTCACCACCAAGCAGCCGACCAACGACTTTCATCTCGACGCGCAGATTTCCGCCGGCAACGGCAACGACTATCGCGGCGAGGTTTCGGTCAGCGGGCCGATCGTCAAGGACAAGCTGCTGTTCCGCCTGGCCGGCAGCGCGCGCAACTTCGGCGGCCTGCTGCGTAACGATTATCTGAACCAGACGGTCGACTGGGTGCATGACCGCAACGTGCGCGGCCAGTTGAAAGCGTTCCTGACCGATACGCTGACCGCGGACCTGCGCGCGAGCTACAGCCACACCAACGCGATCGGCGACCAGTTCCAGTTCCAGGGCGCCAAGTTCGCCTCGGACACATCGTGCTTCCTCGATCCGGCCAATCCGTTCGGCGGCCCGGCGCCCGATGCCGACCGCGTCAGCCGCCGGTTCTGCGCCAACAACCGGGGCCGCAACTTCCGCGAGCTGACCGATGTCTCGCTGAAGCTGGAAAACAAGGCGGACTGGGGCACGATCACCAACGTCCTGTCCTATATCCGCATCAAGGAATACCTCGAAGGCGATCAGTTCCCCTACACCGCCAGCCGCAACGTGTTCGGCACCGACGGCACGCAGACGCAGTACGAGACCGTCAAGGCCTGGCAGAACGACCTGCGCATCGCATCGCCCGATGGCGGCCGCTTCCGCTGGATGATCGGCGCCTACATCCTCGGCACCCGCCGGTTCATCTCGACCACGACGGGGCAGGACAACGGGCAGGGCATCGTCAGCATCTACAAGGCGCCGCAATACAGCAATCCGATCAACCCCACGCTGTCGTTCCTGGCTGATAACAACCGCAACACCGCCTATGCCTTTTACGGCAACGTTGCCTATGATCTGACCGATAAGCTCGAAGCCGCGGTCGCGTTCCGCTACGACCACGATCACCGCCATCAGATGATCGATCCGCTGAGCAGTGCGGGCGTTCCCGCCGGCTGCACGGTGGCGGCCACCACCGCCTGTTCGCGCGTCGCCAATTTCAGCAAGGCACAGCCCAAGGTCACGCTGAACTACAAGGCCAGCCCGAACCTCACGCTGTTCGCCGACTGGGGCATCGGTTTCCGGTCTGGCCAGTTCAACCAAGCCGGCGCGGCATCCGCCGCCAACCTGCCCGGCGCTTTCGACCTGGCCCGGCAGGAAAGCGCGGAAACGACCGAGGCCGGCTTCAAGGCGACGCTGCTCGGTGGCCGCCTGCGGATCAACGGCACCGCGTTCTACACCGCTGACAAGAACCCGTTCTACTTCGTTTTCGTGGGCGCGGTGGGCGCGCAGATCCTTGTCAACGTAGACAAGGTCGATCTCTACGGCGGGGAAATCGAGGTGGCCTTCACCCCGGTCAAGGGCTTGGACCTCTACGCCAACTACGGATACACCCACAGCCGGATCAAGCAGTTCACGTTCAATCCCGCCGACGTCGGCAACTGGGCACCCTATATCCCGCGCGACAGCGGATCGATCGGCGCGCAATACCGCTTCCCGGTGTCCGATGGCCTCAAAGTCTTCGCGCGCGGCGAGATGGAACACCACGGCAAGCAGTACTGGGACCCGGAAAATGCCACGGCGCGGTCTTCCTTCCAGCTCGTCAACCTTCATGCCGGGCTGGAGGACGCCAGCGGCAAGTGGAGCCTGACCGGGTTCGTCCGCAACCTTGGCGACAAGAAGTACAACGCCGAGTTCGTCAGCGGGGGCTTCGTCCAGCCGGCTTCGCCGCGCACCTGGGGCTTCGAACTGCGGACGAGCTTCTGAGGGAAAGGACATGACCGCGATCGCCCATCACCGCGAGGCGCCGGCCACGGCGCCGCTCAGGATCCTCTGGGTCAACCCGATCAACCAGCCGGGCTATGACGCGCCGATCGCCGACCTGATCGGCCGCGTCAAACTGCCCAATGCCGAAGTCCATGTCGTTTCGCTCGCCATTCCCGAGCCGGTCGCGCTGACCAACCTGGAATGGCGGGTGTTCGAAAGCCGCATCTGGTTTCCGGTGACGGCGATCGCGCGCTATGCCGCGACCCATGGCTTCGATGGCTATGCCATCGGTTGCTTCTATGACACCGCGCTGGACGAGGCGCGTGAGATTTCCGGCGATGCCGTGGTCTGCGCGCCGTGCCAGTCGGCGCTCCAGATCGTGTCCAACCTCGCCAACCGCTTCTCGGTCGTGATCGGCGTCGAGAAGTGGAAGGTGCAGATGGAAGATCGCATCCGCCACTACGGCTATCATGACCGGCTGGCCTCGTTCCGCACCATCGGCCGCCACGTCGATGAATTCCAGCAGGATACCGCCGCCACCGAGGACGCCATCCGCCGCGCGGTGCGCGAAGCGGTGGAGATCGACAAGGCCGAGGCGGTGATTCTGGGCTGCACGATCGAATTCGGCTTCTACGCGCAGTTGCAGCGGGAGTTCGGCGTCCCAATCGTCGATGCCGTCTATGCCTGTTACAAGGCGACCGAGGCGGCGGCGCTGGCCAAGGTGCAGTTCGGATGGAAGCCCAGCCGGCGTTACAGCATGGCCCCGCCCGGCGAGGAGCGGCTGGCGGCCAGCGGCCTGTTCGCCGCGCCGCCGCCGATCGGCAACACCGTGATCGTGCCCCGCGCCTGACCGCGCCGCACTTTCCCTGATTCCTTCCCACCGGGGCCTGGCGACAGGCCCAACCGGAGAATTTCCCGTGCGTGCAGCAAGCGACGTCGGCGGCACCTTCACCGACCTGGTCTATTATCCCGTCGATCCCGAGACCGGCCGCCCCGGCGCGGTGCAGGTGGCCAAGGCGGATACCACCCCGCCCGAATTCGAACAGGGCGTGATGAACGCCATGGCCAAGGCCGGCCTTTCGCCCGCCGCGCTCGATTTCTTCGCGCACGGCTCCACCGTGGTCATCAACGCGCTGACCGAGCGCAAGGGCGTGAAGACCGCGCTGATCACCACGGCGGGCTTCCGCGACGTGATCGAGATCGCGCGGGGCAACCGGCCGGACCTGTTCAACTTCAACTTCCGCAAGCCCCGGCCGTTTGTGGACCGCTATCTGCGTGCCGAACTGGCCGAGCGCAGCAACTTCCGGGGGGATCTGGTGAAGCCGGTCGATCTCGCGCCGTTGCCCGCGCTGCTCGATTTCTTCCGGGCGGAAGGCGTCGAGGCGATCGCGGTGGCTTTTCTCCACGCCTATGTGAATCCCGAAAACGAACGCCGCACGGTGGAGGCGATCCGCGCGGCCTGGCCCGGCGTGGCCGTGCTGGCGAGCCACGAGGTGAGCCGCGAATGGCGCGAATATGAAAGGACCAACACCACCGTCCTGTCCGCCTATGTCTCGCCGATCGCGCGGCGCTATATCGAGCGGCTGGAACAGCGGCTGGCCGACGGCGGCTTTGGCCAGAAGCCCTACATGATGCAGTCCAACGGCGGCATTGCCACCGCGGCGGCGGCCAAGGCGAACCCGATCACCATGGTCGAATCCGGACCCGCCAGCGGCATCTACGCCGCCGCCCATGTCGGCCGGGCGATCGGCGAGCCGAACCTGATCGTGCTCGATATCGGCGGCACCACGGCCAAGTGCACGCTGATCGAGGGCGGCCAGATCAAGGTCTCGACCGACTACTACATCGAGCGCGACGGCAAGTCGCCCGGCTATCCGGTGCAGACACCCGTTTCCGAAATCGTCGAGATCGGCAACGGCGGCGGGTCCATCGCGTGGGTCGATGCCGGCGGCAAGCTCCATGTCGGGCCGCAATCGGCCGGCGCGCGCCCGGGGCCGGCGGCCTATGGGCGCGGCGGCACCCGTCCGACCACGACTGACGCCAATCTCCTGCTGGGCCGCATCGATCCGGCCAGCTTCGTCGGCGGGGAGGTGGAACCGGACTGGCAGGCGGTGGATGCCGCGTTCGCGCCATTGTGCGACCAGCTCGGGCTCAGCCGCGCGGAACTGGCGCGCGGGGTGATCCGCATCGCCAACGCCAACATGACCACCGCGCTGCGGCTGGTGTCCACCAACAAGGGCTACGATCCGCGCGATTTCGCGCTGATGGCCTTTGGCGGCGGCGGGGCGATGCACGCGGTGGCGCTGGCCGAGGAGCTCAAGGTGCCGCGCGTGATCATCCCGGTTAACTCCTCCGTGTTCTCGGCCTGGGGGATGCTGCTGACCGACCTGCGACGCGACTATATTCGCACCCGGCTGACTCCGCTTGCGCCCGGCAGCATCGACGCCGTGCGCGCCATCTTCGCCGAAATCGAGGCGGAGGCGCTGCGCGATTTCGCCGGCGAAGCGGGCGATCGCGCGCCGCTGTTCGAATACCGGGCGGACCTGCGCTATGCGGGGCAGGAACATACCGTGGGCATCGCCTTCCCGCTCGATGGCGATGCGCCGGTGGACGCCGCGATCGCGGCGTTTCACGAGGCGCACGAGAAGCGCTTCACCTACCGGCTCGACGCGGCGGTGCAGCTCGTCAACTTCCACCTTGTCGCCACCCTGCCGGTCGACAAGCCCGACCTTGCCGAGCGGGCGGTGACTGGCCTGACGCTGGCGGATGCGGTCAAGGGCACCCGGCGCGTCGATTTCGACACGCACGGCGTGCATGACGCGACGATCTATGACGGGCTGCGGCTGGAGCCGGGGATGGCGTTGTCCGGCCCGGCGGTGATCCAGGAGCCGGCCGTTACCCTGCCGCTGCCGCCGGGCGCGCGTGCCGAAGTCGATCGCCTTGGCAATTACCATGTCCATCTTCCCCAGCCCGAAGGAGCGCGCCCGTGAGCACCGATCCCTTCACCCAGGAAATCATCAAGGACGCGCTCGTGGCCCTGGGCGACGAGATGTTCAACGCGATGATCCGTACCTCGATGAGCCCGATCATCTACGAGACGACCGACTTCGCCGTGGGCGCGACCGACGCGCGCGGCAACCTGCTGGCGCAGGGCAACGGCGTGACCGGCTTCCTCGCCACGCTCGATACCGCCGTGCAGAGCACGCTGGAGCACTGGCCGCTCGACCGGATCAGGCCGGGCGACATCTTCGTCACCAATTCGCCCTACGAAGGCGGCGGCACGCACCTGTCGGACGTGGTGATCCTCTATCCGGTCTTTGTCGACGGCCGGCTGATCGCCTGGACCGTCAACAAGGCGCACTGGACCGAAGTGGGCGGCACTTATCCCGGCAGCGCGACCACCGCATCGACCGACATCTTCCAGGAAGGGCTGCACCTGCGCTTCCTCAAGCTGTTCGACGAAGGCCGCATGAACGAGGCGCTGGTCGAGTTGATCCGCACCAACGTTCGTCTGCCCGACAGCACCATCGGCGACATGCACGCGGGCGTGGCCGCTTGCCGCGTGGGCGGGCGGCGGATCGTCGAACTCGCCGCGAAATACGGGGTCGACGATCTGCTGGCGGCGATGGATTCGCTGCTCGACTATGGCGAGCGCATGACGCGCGAGGAGCTGAAGAAGCTGCCCAAGGGCGTGTTCACCGCCGAGGACGTGGTGGAAGAGGACGGGCACGGCAACGGCCCGTTCGTGATCAAGGTCAAGGTGACGATCACCGACGACCGGATGATCGCCGATTTTACCGGCACCAGCGGCCAGGCGCCGGGGCCGATCAACCTGTCCTACGCCGGCCTCATCACCGGCGTGCGCTGCACGTTCAAGGCGGTCACCAATACCGAGATTCCGGCCAACGGCGGCTGTTTCCGCGCGCTGGAGGTGATCTGCCCGGAAGGCACGATCCTGTCGGCGAAAAGCCCGGCGCCGGTTTCGATCTACTATGAATCGCTGCTGGGCGCGATCGAGGTCATGTGGAAGGCGCTGGCCCCGCTGATGCCGCACAAGCTGCCGGTGGGCCACCAGCGTACCGTGGGCGCGACGTTCATTTCCGGGCTTCTGCCCGGCACTGAAGACCTGTTCGTGATGGGCGAGCCGCTGGTGGGCGGCTGGGGCGCGGGCATCGATCACGACGGCGATGCCGGCCAGTTCTGCGCCGCCAATGGCGAGACGTTCAACATCCCCATCGAACTGGCCGAAAGCCGCTACGGCTTCGAGATCGACCAGTATGCCTTGCACGACGAGGACGGCGGCGCGGGCGAATACCGTGGCGGCAAGGGCGTGGTGCTGGACTATCGCGTGACGGCGAAGGAAGCCTTCCTCACCTATTCCGCCACGCGCACCACCTCGCGCCCGTGGGGGCTGGCCGGCGGTGGCGAAGGCTCCACCAACCGCGCCGAGATCCTGCGCCGCGATGGCTCGGTGGAGACTTATTCGATGGTCACCGGCGCGCGGGCGGTGGAAGGGGAGATCTTCCGGCTCGTCAGCGCGACGGGTGGCGGCTATGGTGATCCGATGAAACGCGATCGATCCCGCCTGCTGGCCGACCTGCGCGATGGCTATGTCACGTCGGAGCAGGCGCGGCGCGATTACGGGTTCGATCCGGCGGCATGATCGGCGGATCGACCATCGCGGCCGAACTGGCCACGATCCAGCCGTGGGCGGATCGCGCGCCCGCGATCACGCTGGCGGAGCGGCAGGCCCGGATCGAGCGTGCCCGCGCGGCCATGGTCGATGCCGGGGCGGATGCGCTGCTGGTGGGGGCGGGGCTCAGCCTCTCGTACTTCACCGGGATCGGCTGGGGCATGATCGAACGGCTGGTGGCGATGGTGCTGACGCCGCGCGGCAAGCCCTACATCGTCTGTCCGGCGTTCGAGCAGGGGTCGCTCGAGGCGATCCTGACCCTGGATGTCGATCTGCGGTTGTGGGAGGAGCACGAAAGTCCTTCCGCACTGGTCACCGCGATCCTGCGCGAAGCCGGCGCCACGCGGCTGGCGATCGATCCGGCGCTGCCGTTCGGCATGGCGGAGAGGGTCCGGCTGGCGGCGCCCTCTGCCTCGGTCCTCGATGCCACCCCGATCATCGACGGGTGCCGGGCGATCAAGTCGGAGCCGGAACTGGCGCTGATGCGGCAAGCCAAGCGGATGACGCTGGAAGTCCAGCGCCGCGCCGCCCGCGTTCTCGCCCCCGGTATCCGCGCCAGCGCCGTGCGCGGCTTCATCGATGCCGCGCACAAGGCGATCGGCAGCGCCGGCAGCACGTTCTGCATCGTCCAGTTCGGCGCTTCCACCGCCTTCCCGCACGGCTTGCCGCAGGACGACGAACTGCGCGAGGGCGACATGGTGCTGATCGACACCGGCTGCGCGGTGGAAGGCTACAATTCCGACATCACCCGCAGCTACGTTTTCGGCAAGGCGGATGACGAACAGAGCCGTATCTGGGACATCGAGGCCGAGGCGCAACGCGCGGCGTTCGACGCCGTGCGCCCCGGCGTGCCCTGCGCCGCGATCGACGCGGCGGCGCGGGCGGTGCTGGAACGGCACGGACTGGGTCCGGACTACCGCCTGCCCGGCCTGCCGCATCGCACCGGCCACGGCATCGGCCTGTCGATTCACGAAGGTCCCTATCTCGTGCGCGGAGACGAGACGCCGCTGAAGCCCGGCATGTGCTTTTCCAACGAGCCGATGATCGTGGTGCCGGGCCGGTTCGGGGTGCGGCTGGAGGATCATTTCCACGTCACCGATCACGGCGCGCGCTGGTTTACCGAGCCTTCGCGGGCAATCGACGAACCGTTCGCCTGACGGGGCGCCTTGCCTTGCGGCATAGGCTCAAGTCCTTACGATTGCGGCATGAACGATCCCGATATCAGGAAATCCTGCACCCGCTCGCTATCGTACCATGGCTTTTCCGGACCGCGCGAACAGCTTCTCGCGCTGGCCGACTATGCGCCCGAGGATGAGGCCGCGGATGTCTATGGCGCCGGTGGCGCCGTGGCGCGGCTCGAGGAGCGCACGGCCGCATTGCTGGGCAAGCCGGCTGCACGGTTCTTCATCAAGGGCATGACCGCGCAATACTGCGCGCTCCGCGTCCACGCCGACGCGCGCGGGACTGACACGGTCGCGATGCATCCGCAGGGGCATATCGCGTCGGACGAAGGGGACGGGCTCGAACGCGTGGCCGGCCTGAAGGTTGTCCGCCTCGGCCGCTATCAGCCGTTCGATCTTGCCGCGCTGCAAGCCGTGGAGGAGAAGCTGGCGGCGGTGGTCGTCGAACTGCCGCTGCGCCGGTCAGGCTATTTGCTGCCGCCGCTGGACGAATTGCGGGCGATGTCCGCGTGGTGTCGTGAAAAGGGTATCCCGCTGCATTTCGATGGTGCGCGGCTGTGGGAAGCGGCGGCGGGGTATGACGTCGCGCTGACCGATCTCGCCGACCTCGCGGATACGGTCTATGTGTCCTACTACAAGGGGCTCGGCGGCCTGGGCGGCGCGGCGCTGGTTGGCGATGACGCCTTCATCCGGCGTCTCGCGCCATGGAAAACCCGCTTCGCGGGCAACCTCGCGACGGCCTTTCCGCAGGCGCTTTCGGCGCTGGCGGGCATCGATCAGCATCTGGCCCGCATGCCCGAATATGTCCGCCGCGCACGCGATCTGGCCGGGGTGCTGGCCTCCGACGGGCGGATCATCGTTCACCCGGTCATTCCCCACGCGAACAGCTTCCAGCTGCTGCTGCCGGGAACGCCCGCCGATCTGGACCAGAGACACGCGGCGTTCGCGCGGGAACATGGCGTCTGGCTGTTCAACGCCTTCACCGAATCCCCGATCGAGGGACGCTCGATCGCCGAAGTGGTGATCGGAGCGGCGTCCGATACCTGGGAGAACGGCGAAGTCGCGCGCTGGATCGATGCCTTGCTGGCCGCCTAGACATTCGGGCCATCGCGGCGGGCTGATGCCGCGATGGCCCGACCGCGTCAGAACTTGACCTTGGCTTCCACCGCCCAGGTCGCCGGCTGCGCGCGGAACCCGATATCGGTATCGGACCCGGAATAGGCCTTCGGGTTGTAGTCGCTGTAATACTTCTCGTTGAAGATGTTGCGGCCGCTGAAATAGAGGCCCCAGCGCTCGTTCTCGACGCCCACGCGCACATCGACGAGGTTGATCGGGTTCTGCACCTGCCGGTTGTCCACCTGCCAGTACTTGCGCCCCTTGTGCGCATAGTCGAGCCGCAGCAGCAGCCCGAAATCGTCGGTCAGCGGGCGGTTGTACTGGAAGCCGGCATTCATCGACCAGGTCGTGGTCTTGGGCGTGTGGTTGCCCACGGAGGCGGGATCGACCACGTTCTTGCGGATGTTGGTATCGGTCGTGCCGATGGCGCCGAACAATTGCAGGCCCTTGGTGGGCAGCGCCTGCATTTCCAGTTCCACGCCCCAGATATGCACCTTGTCGATATTGCCGATGATCTGCGAGGCCGTGGCGACATCGATGTAGAAATACTGGAAATCCTTGCTGACGGCCTTGTAGACCGCCCCGTTCAGGATCAGGCGGCGATCGAACCAGCTCGTCTTGAAGCCGGCCTCGTAGTTCGCCAGCTTTTCCGCGCGGAACACCGGGATGCTCACCGTGGGCGCGTTGAACCCGCCCGAACGGAAGCCGGTGCTGTACGTCGCGTAGACGAGCTGCCGGTCGTTGAACTTGTAGGTCAGCGTCGCCTTGGGCTGGACGTTGTCGAAGCTGGTCTTGCGCAC